>CAMCZE010000140.1 GCA_945885655.1 Bacteriovorax stolpii
TTTTTTAAATATCAATGTCGGAGAATCCTAATGAAAAAAATTATTATTAAAGACCTTTTTCCTCATGACTGGGTTACACGTGAGGCTGGCGAAAAATTACGTCTCATGATTATAAATGCACTCGTAGAGAAAAAGAAATTGGAGGTCGACTTTTCAGGAATGAGAATAGCCAGTGTTTCTTTTTTTGACGAAGGCCTTGCTAAATTAAAGTTAGAAAAATTACCATTAGGATGGCAAGAATATCTAACCGTTTGTAATTTAAATGAATGGGATAAAGAAGTTTTACAAATAGTAAGTAAACAAAGAGGAATTGAGATTCCTCTGGAAAAAGGGGCCATTAAATCACATCCATGGCGCCTTTGTCCTGCTGGACAACATTATGTACAAGGTCATGATAAAAAAACTAAAAAAGGAAAAATTGGCCATTGGAAAAGCTTTTGTAGAGATAATCCATCAGGCAAAGAAGTCTACACGACTGATGAAATCCATGAAATGGCTAGCAAGTTTATGGGCAGGGAACTCATCTATCCACAACTGAGCCAAAATAAAGAATGGAATATTTATGATATTCTTCTAGCTGGCTGGACACAATTTTGGAATGAAACTTTTACGCCATCTGAAAAACTTTCTCCAAATTATATTAAGGCGCTCATCATTAGTGAAACTAGATTTAAAATAAATGCATCTACCGAGAATAAAAAGAAAAAAACAGGAAACGCTCAAGGTTTAGTCCAGTTAACAGAAGAGACTGTAGGCCTATTAGACCCTACTAATAAAGAGTTATCCGATCATCATTTCTCAATCTCACAGAAAGATATATTCGATCCTAATATAAATATTTGTGTCGCTATCAGATGGCTATTTCGGAAAAGAGAAATTGCACAGAGCCGGCTGAGAAGAATTCCGACTTGGTATGAAGTTCTTTTAGAGTACAAAGGGATTCTAAAAGATGATTCTCCAAAAGCTATAAGAATTAAGACAGACCTAATTCAATTCCTAGAAGATCAAGGTGAGAAAATATGAAATACCTTATTATATGTATTCTTTTATCTCCCTTGGCCCAATCTAAAATAATTACTCCTTATAAAATTAATTCAAATAATGGCAGCATGTTTTTTGAAGTATCTAGCAATCTTTTAAAAGTTTCTTGTGAAAAGTCGCCTAATACAGAAAACTGGTTCGGTGAAATAAGCACTGTAAAAGAAGAGCAAATTTGGTTTATCCGAAGACCAATCGGTAAGGACGATTGTGAGAGTTTTGCATTTTCTGTAAAAAAAATTTTAAACGATAACAAGACAGTTAAGATCTTAGGCAATGCCCCTCAGGATAAGAAGGGTAGAATCTCAAGCACCATTTATCTCGATGCTGTTAAAGGTAAAACTGCCTGTTGGGAATGGTTCGAAGGAGAATGCAAAGAATTTTAAATTAAGTCCCCCTCAAAGAGGGGCCTTATTTTTTAAGATGCTTTTGTAAATTTGATCACTTCAACCGGACAAGCTTCAGCGGCTTCCTGGATTCTTAATCCATCGTCTAATGGTGCATTCGGGCGAATGATACAGGTATCTGCAAGAACTTCAAAAACGTCTTTGTAGATGTCTTCACAAGCATTACACACAATACATCCAGGCTCGATCCAAACTTTTGAAATTGGAAAAGTGGGAGCGGCAGCAGCTGCAACACCAGGAGCTCCGCCCGCGGCAGGAGCACCAGCGAAATCTCCAGCGAAAGCTGGATTTGTCGCCATCTTTAATTGTGGTCCACGGCCAGGAACAGTATCAGCAATAAAACTTCTGATCGGAATATCGATGGGTGGATTTGATTTTTTTGAAGTTCCGAATTTATGTTGAACGACGTACTCTTCAACCGTTTGGTTTGACTCTGATACTAGTTTTTTAAACTGAGGACCTTTCATATCAAATTGAAAAGAGACTCCATCTACTTCTGAACAAACTTCAACTTGAACAATAGCGTAATCAAATCCTTTCGCACCAAGAAGATCGATGAAGCCAGGGCCCATCTCTACTTCAGTCGCAAAACTTTCTTGTCTTGCTTCTAGTGGTTTTGAAACTTCAACTTGAGTGGGAGTTCCAAACGGATTGAATAAACGAAGACGAATCGTATCAATCTTGGCCGGCTCTTTAGCTGAGTTCCACTTAAAAGCGAAAGCAAAAAAATTGCCATTTTTTGTCGACCTTAAAAGAGTAAGTTTTGGCTTACCAAAAAGTGTTTCAAAGGTTCCAAAAAGTAAGCTTAAACCTGCAAGTCCAATGACGAGGTTAATAACTAAAAAGATGGCAACACCCATGGCGATTAAGCTAGTTGACACTGTAAACTCCTGAAAATAATCCCATTAACTGTAAAAATTATAACTTAAAGCACAGAAAAGATCAGCCACTTTCTTGCTTGATCAAGGCCTTTAGAAGTAGAATGCGGCCCTATGTGGTTATTCGTCCAAATAAAAGCTGTTTTAATTACTCCGCTAACCTTACTTTTCGTGCTTTTTCCGCCCGCAATCGTGGCCATTCCCTTCTCACTTCAGCGACGTCTTAAAATCGTCTGTCCTGCTTGGGGACTTTTTTCAAGAATCCTGCTGCGCTATGCCGCTGAGGCCAAGGTCGACATTCATCGTGATTTTCGTTCAAACTCGTTTAGGACAACCCCTGCATATGGGCTTTATATTGCGAATCATCAAAGTTATGCCGATATTCCTCTCATCCTGAGTGCTTTTCAAGTTCCGCCCATCATGAAAAAAGAAGTGATGTATATCCCCATTTTTGGTTGGATAGGTTGGATTTCTGGGGCCATGCCTGTTTCTCGAAGCAGGTATGATTCACGTAGAAAAGTATTTGCACAAACAAAACAACGTATTCTTTGTGACCGGATCGGTGTTCAAGTTTATCCAGAAGGAACTCGTTCAAAAGATGCCACTCCTAAAAGTGTTAAGGAAGTTAAACGCACCCTTATGGTATTTGCTTATATGGAAAAAATTCCGGTCATTCCAACAAGTATTTATGGAACGCGTGGAGTGCTTTCAAAATATGGAACCATTAATCCTGGTCGCCATATAGGTATTACTGTTCATAAAGAGATTGATCCAAAAGATTTCGCTACGGCCAATGAGTTTTGTGATGCTTGTTGGGGGAAAGTTATTGAGGGTCATGATCAGATGAAAGCTGAGTTAGGGCCTCTGAATGAAAGTTAATTTTTGGACGCAGTTCGTGCTCACTCACTTTGTGAGCAAGTCCTAGTAAGGTATCTTTTTCATCTAATATCCAGACATATTCACCTTCGCCAAATGGTCTAAGAAAGGCACCATTCTTAAAGGCCCTCACTTGCTCTGGAGCTAAAATATTTTTGGGAAAATGAAGAACATCATCCACACGTTTTCCACGTTTAAGAATCTCAATTCCTCTCTCATGCGGCCAATTTTTTTTATAAATGCCTTCAGATGCTTTTACGTGGCCGACACTCTCACGCACAAGGGAGACAAGTGAGCCCAAAGTCCCAAGGTCCTGTGCGATATCTGAAAAAAGTGTTCTCACATAAGTTCCAGAACTTACTGTTACTCTAACAACAAGATATGGAAACTGATATTTCACGACTTCAACGGCGTAGACTTTTCTAAGGACTGCTTCTTTTTTTACTTCCACACCTTCGCGCGCCCACTCATGAAGATTTTTTCCCATAAATTTTGCCGCAGAATACTTATGAGGAGGCTGCCAGTAATCACCAATGAACTTCTCTTTGACTCTCTCATTGATAAAAGCTTTTGGAAAATTTGCTATTTCACGGTTTAAATAAAGTGACTCATCCTTCTGAGAAATCTCCGAAGTATAATCCCCTGTGGGCGTTTCAATTCCCAGTTTTCCTACGGCCAGGTAAGTTTTTGGAAGATACTCATGAATAAAATCATTAAGCCGTGCTGCTCCTCCAATACCAATCATCAAAGTTCCACAAGCAAAAGGATCGAGGGTTCCAAAGTGGCCAATCTTGCCAAACCCCTGAGGTAGATTACGCTTAAAGTGCCTTACAACATCATAAGAACTCATCCGGGCCGGTTTAAATACATTAAATATTAATGGGGGAAAGATAGGAATATTTTTATTCAGCTTCATCCGAGGAGTCTTTCAAAAGCTTAGTGATCTTTGATTCGTCCTCATACTGAGAATTATAAATATAATGGATCTCTGGAGTATGTCTTACTTCCATCTTAGTAGATAGAAACTTTCTCATTCTGCCGGCCGTACTTTCAATAGCATCTTTAGCGTCACCACGAGTCGCGGCGTTAAAAGTATCCCAGTAAACTTTGGCGTGAGAGTAATCAATCGTCAGTTCAACATGAGTAATAGAAACGTTTATAAGACGCGGATCCGAGAATTCCCTTCTCAGGGCAAGATTAATCTCATCTCGAACCCGTTCTTCGTATTTTATTTTAGCAAATTTATTACCACGACCTGCTGCCACAAATTATCCTTAGAGAGTTACGTCCGAGACGAGTGTGCGTTTTTTCTCTTCCATGATGTAGGCCTCGATCAAGTCATCAGCTCTAACATCGTTGAAATTCTCAAGAGACATACCACACTCAAATCCGTTTTTAACTTCTTTCACTTCATCTTTGAAGCGTTTAAGAGTCGTAAGTTTACCGTCATAAACAATCTTACCATCACGAAGAAGACGGATGTTACAACCGCGTTCAATTTTCCCATCGATGACCGCTGTACCAGCAATTGTTCCCACTTTAGGAATAGCAAAAGTTTCACGAACTTGAGCACGTCCAATGTATCTCTCAACTCTTTCTGGAGTAAGCATTCCTTCAAGGGCCATGGTTACATCATTGATAAGTTCATAAATAATTGAGTACGTTTTAACATCGACACCTTTTTCTTCGGCCATACGACGAGCGGTTGTCACCGGACGCATATTAAATCCAAATACAAAAGCTTTTGAGTTTGCAGCAAGGTTCACATCGTTATCAGTGATGGCACCTACACCTCCAGCGATAACTTCAACTGAAACCTCAGAGTTCCCAAGTTGCTCAACAGCTGTACGAATAGCTTCAAAAGATCCTTGAACATCGGAACGAACGATAAGTTTAAGAACTTTTTTCTCAACCTCAGAGTTGTTCTGCGCAGATGCAAAGAAATCTTCAAGACTAACTTTTTTCACTTCAACTGAAGCATTAGCAAGGGCCTTTCTATCATTGATACGGTTTTCAACAATCTTAACTGCTTCACGCTCATTTTTAACAACGTTAAGAATGTCGCCAGGAGATGGAACAATTTCAAGTCCAAGAACTTGAACAGGAGTTGATGGACCTGCGGAGTTGATCATTTTTCCAGTGAAATCCATAAGCGAGCGAGCTCGACCTGAAGTCTCACCTACAACAATGGCATCCCCTTTATTAAGAGTACCTTTCTGGATAATGATCGTTGAAACTGGACCACGTCCAAGTTCAATTTTAGATTCAATAACAACACCTTCAGCTGGACCTTTAGCGTTTTCACGAAGATCCATGATCTCCGCTTGAAGACCAATAGACTCAAGAAGATGATCAACGCCCTCGCCTGTTAAAGCAGAAACATGAACATATTGAGTTTCTCCACCCCATTCTTCAGGAAGAAGACCGAACTCCATAAGACCTTGTTTTACTTTATCGGGAGTCGCACTTGGTTTATCGATTTTGTTAACGGCCACGATAATTGGCACTCCAGCATTTTTACAAAATTTAATTGATTCAACAGTCTGAGGCATAACACCATCATCGGCCGCAACCACAAGAACGACAATATCAGTAACGTTGGCACCCCGTTGTCTCATGGCCGCAAAAGCTGCGTGACCAGGAGTATCCAAGAAAGTCAAAGTTGTGTTCTTCACCTGAACAGAATAAGCACCAATGTGTTGAGTAATCCCGCCTGCTTCACCTGAAGCCACTTTAGCTTTACGGATATAATCAAGAAGTGAAGTTTTACCATGATCGACATGTCCCATAATCGTAATGATTGGGTTTCTTGTCGGGAACACTGATTTATCTTCCCCTTCGATTTTATTAAGAACGGCTTCTTCGCTGAAGGCAACATCTTCAACACGGTAGTTGTAAAGATTAGCAATCTGAGAAGCAAGCTTTATACCAATGTAGTCATCTGCCTTAACAAGAAGGTTGATCTCAAGCATTTTGTTAACAAAAGCATCAAAACGCTGACTTAACTTCTGAGCAAGTTCAGAGGCGGTAGTTACGCCATGAATATCAATAACTCTTTTAGATTCTTTAACTTCTGTAATAAGTGTCTTCTGCGTTGGGCCTGAGTAGATTTTTTTCTTCTTAGGCGGTGTATAAATGGCCTTACCAACAAGACCAGAAGCAAATTTTAACTCCTCATCAGCACGAAGAGTGGTGATGTCCTTTTTACCGGCACCAACACCTTTTTTACCAACGATCGCCGCAAGGTCACCCATGCGTTTTTTATCTTTTTCTTCGTCAGTCAAATGATCATCTTCGCCCGGAGTTCCTAGTGGACGCTTAGGTAAAAGACGAGCATCTTGAGCTTTTTTCTCTGGGTCTTCTTTTTTCTTCTCTTCAGGTACGAAGATTGGAGTAAAAGTATGACGTTTCTCTTCGTAATAATCTTTTTTAGGATCTTTGATTTTTGAAGTGTTGTAACTGGCCGCAGTCGGAGGTTCTTGATTTTCACGAGCAGCCTGATGAGCAGCAGCTTGAGCAGCAGCTTCTTCTTTAGCTTCGTGAGCTTTTTTATCTTCTTCTTCCTTCTGAGCTTTCGTTTTACGCTTCACCATGATGGCCTTGGCCGCCTGGTGAGCAGCTTCAGCTGCAGGAAGTGATGAGTTACTATGAGCAGAAGCAACTGGCGGCGCCTGAACAACAACCGTAGCTGGTTCATGGTGCTGAGGGGCCTCTTCTACAGCAGCAACAGGTGCCACTGGAGAAGCGACTTCTTCAGAAGCTTCTTTTTTGATGACTTTTCTCACGACGGCTTTTTTAATTGGAGAAGAGGATTTGCTTGGCGTCTCGTAAGCCGCTTTAGCTTTGGCCACTTCTTCGTCGGTTAGGCTCGCCATGTGGTTTCTTACGTTGAAACCCATCGTTTTCAGTTTCTCAACTAAATCGATCGCTCCGACTCCAATCTCATTGGCAAGTTCGTAAACTTTTTTTGCCATTCTATTCTCCAATTTATTCCTTTATTGCTTACTTTAATTTAAAAGCAGCAAGTTCTTCTCTAAGTCTTCTTTCAGCCTCAGAGAATTTAGTCATGTCGTTATCTTTTCGTACTTCACTACGTTCTGATTTTCTGAATCCACTTTGATTCGGAACCGCAGAAGCAGAGATGATTTCAGCATTCTCATCCAGGTCTGTTTTGATTGATTCATCTTCAAGAGCTGCTGCAGCGATATCGATCATAGACTTAGCATCAGCAGCTGATTTGCCAAGGTAACGAGCGATGTCTTCTGGAGTTGAAGCACTTAGATCAACGATAGACATAACACCTTTCTGAACAAGAACTTGGGCCGTAGCTTCAGAGATGTTAGAAAGTTGAACAAGATTCTCAACAGCGTGTTTAACACGTTCTTGAAGTTTAGCTTTAGAAATAATGTTGATTTTCCAGCTCGTCAGCATGGCGGCCAAACGAACGTTTTGACCACGTTTACCGATTGCCAAAGATAACTGATCGTCTTCTACGATAACATCAAGTGTGTGCTCATGGTGATTAAGAGAAACTGATTGAATTTCCGCAGGGGCCAAAGCCGCACGAGCAAATGTTTCAGTGTCTTCATTCCAACGAACGATATCAATTTTCTCACCTTGAAGTTCATTTACGATATTTTGAACACGAGATCCCTTCATACCGACGCAAGCGCCAACAGGATCGATGTCTCTGTCCTTTGTAGTAACAGCAATTTTAGCACGATAGCCAGGCTCACGGGCCGCAGCTTTAACTTCAATTGTTCCATCGGCAATTTCTGGAACTTCAACTTCGAAAAGCTTAACGAGAAACATGGGTGATGTTCTCGTTAAACGAATCTCAGGACCACGGTTAGTCATAACCACGTCAGAGAGG
>CAMCZE010000141.1 GCA_945885655.1 Bacteriovorax stolpii
CACACACAACTGTGAGATCTTCGTTTTTGAAGGGGATTCTGTGCGTCTGAGAGAGGCCAGAGAACGTGGAGGCAAGAAACAAGTTGAAACTGAAACAACCTAATGCTAGAAGCTTGAGCAAATTAATCTGGCGGTGCTTTCGCTGCTGAGTTGGCCTCTCACTTTTAGATGGCCCAGACTCTCATTCTTACGTGGCCCAATACACTCAGAAGCCTCAGAACTCTGACTTCCTTGGTAATAACTCGCCTATAACTGCGTCTCTGAGCGTTTTCAAAGACGGTCTTGGTCTTTTCCTTGGGAACTACCACGCCTGCTTTTTTAATCCGCTTAAGCCTGTGTTCATCAATTCCCAAGATCTTTAAAATTTCTGCCTTTCGTTCAACAGAAAGGGGCATCCGTCCGTTTTCTATTTTCTCTACGGCCTTATATGAAATCCCCAAAGACTCGGCCAATTCATGGCGAGTGATCCCTAGTTTTTCACGGGCAAGACGAATTGCTTTTAGCTCTGAAGTTACATTTTTTTCCATTTCGAGAGACGACATAATTCCTCCTAAGAATTGGCATAAATGCCAGCGTCCGCTCTCCAACAAAAATATGGACTTAACTACAGAATGCTACCGATTGGTGCTACCTTCGAAACGCGTGCTACTTACTAAGCAAGCTACTAAGCAAAATTTAGCAAACGAGGGAAATGCAGAGACGTTTCGGGAAATAGTCAGAAGTGAACAAACTCGAAGCTTCAGTGATAACTGCTTCAATTTATTTGTTAATAGTTTTAGTGATTTGCTGTAATTCGGACAAAATATAGGGCCGAAATTGATTCGGCCCTATATTTAATTTGGTGGATTTTACTCCGCCTTATTGTTTTCAGTGATTTATTTAATTGTTTAGCCAATATTAGCTAACTACAGAGATGCAGAGAGACATTTACTAGTTCTTCTAATAGATCAGAAACAGATTTAATAATTGAATTCATAGTCTGAGATTTGACACCAATTTTTTCGGCTAAAGTATCTATCTTTTTTCGATCTGCGCTTAAACTATATTTTGAGGCGTCTGGAGAAATCTCAAGTGATGGAAAGTTATAAAAAAGAAATCCTAACATTTGTCTGTAATTTTTTTCATCGCTTAACTCTTCAGATTTGAATCTTCTAAGATAACTTTCTTTTAAATGCAAAATAACATCAATATCTGAATGATCTAACTCGAAAGCATGTGGTAAATAATAAAATTCGCCATTCTTTTGTTCGTAACCAACACTTCGCTTCTTGCCGGACTTGGTCATTGTGCGCAATAAGCTTATTTCTAAAAACAACTGTCGTATAGTAAGAATGAATTATTTGAGGGTTGATGCTTAAGTTCGTATTCAATTTAGTAAAGAAACCGACAAAAGAGACCTGATCCATCTTTAGTTGAAGAAATGCCACATTGATTTGCTTTAAAAAATTATTTACCAGTGGTTCAGATAAAAGATATGCCGACTTCAGACATGCCATTTTTGTTACATTGTCATCCCCTGAGGGAATCGAATCATGCAATGTCTTCAGTGAAAGCAACTCTTCATATAAAGAACTAATTTTTGAGTGATTAAACTCTTGTCTTCTTTTAGTGATCTCCAAAAGCAATCTAAATAACGCGCTAGGCTGAAGTATCTCAATTGAACTATCCACAAAATGATTTCCTTATGGGCACAGTACAAACTTCCCACTGAACGAACTATTCAGCATCGTATTCTTGACCGCTTTATCGGCAGTAATAAGTAATGGCAGGGTCGATTCTTTAAAAAGGTTCAGGATCATCGCATCGGCTGAACCAATTCCAGATTCGCCAAGGATAGCGATCATATTTTCCCATGAAGGGTGCTTTTCAAAAAACTCTTTGCTTTCAATTTCACGTGTCCCGAGAAAATTTATCTTTAAGTTTGTAACAGCATTGTCCCAAACATTGGAGATGTAGGGAGAAAAATAGGATTTACAAAAGGCTGTCCAGCCACTTGGACCGTCTGAGCCTGGTTCATGGCCAAAAAGCTCCATGAATTTTTTAATCTCTGAATCGTTTAGCTTAAAGACTCGTTCCTCATCTCTAGCAGTCTTAGCTTTTCTATTAAGATATTTAAGTTCTTCGTAAAACTTCCCTTCCAACGACTCCGAAAAATCCTCATAAAAGCCGACAAGGCCTTCTGGAATTAAAACCCTTCGCTGAAGATCAAGAAATTCGGAACGCACATTGAGATTGGTATAAGCACGAATGCCAAACCGATTTAAAGATTTGAAAACTTCATCGGCCCAATCATTGTGAACATCTAGTGGATACGAACCTGCAAAGAGAACATTTGTATCTACGATGCAGCCTTGCTTTAATTCTGGATAATTTTCTACTGAGTTTTCAAAATCCGAAATCTTTAATTCCATTAAGCTCCAGCTTCTGGCGAATAAGGTCTTGCCACTTTTTTATCAGTTTTGTCTTTGGGTTTTAATTTTCCAGTCTTAATAAGAGCATCGATGAGTTCTTTTGAAGGCTTGAGACTATTCTTGATTTCCTCATGCAGCTCTCTCATCTTTTGGACGCCTGATTTTTCTTCTTGCTTGCTCATTTTCATCTCCCAATTATTGGTAATCTTAGGCTTAAGATACCATGGCTTTTTAGGCGGGGAACTTATTGATATTATGAGGGTTTGGGTGTTACCCCAAGCCCTCATTTATCTACCTAAATAACGGAATCACTTTATCAAAATCGCCACACTCTGGCAAAACCTGAAGTCCTTCGGCCACACCCCTGACATCCACCCCAGACATTCTCAGATAAATTTGAAATGTCTTAAGGTCACTCCAGCCACCCATCCTCATAACTTTAAGGGCCTCAACGCCAGTTGAAAGTAAGTGGGTTGCAAAGCAGGCCCTGAGTGTGTGGAAAACAACATCCTTATTGATTCCGATTCGCTCAAGAAACATCCTGAGGACTTTTCCTGCTTCACCGTGCTTCCATTCTGGATATTGTGGCAAAACATACTTTGTATTTAGGCGTGCATTTTTCAGTTCTGAAATGATCTCTTGAAGTTGAGAGCTTATATCGACATTTCTCCAGGTGCCATTTTTGGGACACTTGGTTGTATTGATTCTTTTATTAAAAGATTTCGATACACGGATAATGCCGTTTTTCTCATCAACGTCACCCCATTCAAGGGCCATTAATTCACCACTTCTCATTCCTGTTAAAACTGCAAACGCCCAAATTCGGTACCAGGGATGTTTCTGAATCTTGGCTTCGAGAAGAAATCTTCTAACCTCATCAAGTGTGAGTATTGGTTTTATCTTTTCTTCTTTTGAATCAAGACCAAGACCAAATACGGGACTTTTGCTAGCAAGATTGCTTCCAGTAATTAAGCCTTCCTCAACTCCCCAGTTATAAATGAGATTGATAGAAGACTTGATGGAATTTAGTAAACTTTTTTTAGCTCCAAGAGATTCTGCGTATGCAAGAACTCTCCGGCCATCTGCTTTATTCAAATCAGAAGCAATTAGGTTTAACCAAGGATGAGTATAGCGCTTCATCCTGCTCATGTGGTCTTTCACGGTGAAATGATTAAGTCTTTTCCCGAGATTGCCCGAAAGAGCGTTTGCTTCCCAACGATATAAAACTTCGGACCATAAAAGGCCTTTGCCTTCAAGTTTTTCAACTTGTCGTGCAAGCTCCTGGAGCCATTGTCTCTCTTCTCGTCTTGCGACCGCTAATGACTCAATGTCTTTAATAAGTTTTTGCAAGCGTATTTGCTTGTGCTTCTTACCTCGACATTGGACATAAACCTTATAAAAGGTTTTACCGTTTTTTTGATACTCACTAATTGCCATTGAAACCTCCTTAATAAAAAGATGTTTCAATCAATTCGTTGAGTTCACTTCGTTTGAAATAAAGTCTGCCGCCATATTTTCGAGGACGAATCTTGCCTTTATAAACAAGCTGTCTCAAAGCATGGGACGACCTCCGAAGTAAACGAGCGGCCTCCTCTGTAGATAACCATATTAAGTTTTCAAAGAACTGTGGAGCATTAATATGCTCTCCGTGATCATACATCTTTTTACTCTTAATGTAAGTCCCATGGGTAGATGTTTCGTTCATAAAAGCTCTCCCTTAAATTGAGGTAAAAGAAACTCCCAAAATGCGGCCACGCACAAAAGGTAAGTTGAATTAATAAGCACCTTCCTTGTTAATTTATACTGAGCCTCTTCACTAAAAATTCGCCGAGGGTAAGATTTGAATTGTTCTTCTTGTTGAATTCAATTAATGCCCTTTCAACCTTTTCCATGTCACTTAGTGTGGTTTCTTGAATCTTCTCCAGATCTTTATCGGTCAGCTTGGTGACTGAAAATAAGGCCAGGTCTTTAAAAGTTATTTCTCGGCCATAATCTTTTTGATTGGCCTTACCCAGTAACTCAATAATCAAACTAAGCTCAACTTTGTCATGACTCAGATCCACGAAAAACTTTGTCTGATCTTTATTAATAACAAACTCCTTCTTTTGATGTTTTGCCTTCCTTCCCCGTTTTCTGCCCCGTTCCCGGTCCCGGTCCCCACTACTCTCTTTATTTATATTTTCCATCTCATACTCCTAAATTTCCCTGCCCGCTATCCATCTTCCATGGCGCTTGAGTGCATCGAGATCAAACTCAAATCCAAAGATCTCAAGGGAGCACTTCACACCCTTGGCCTCATCCAGAATAAAAAACTGGCGGCCCTAGAAACTTTGAGCCAAGTCAAAACTCATTTAACTGAGAAAGAGAAATAAATATGCCTTATATCCTGAGTCCCATAATAAAAGAAAATTTTGAAGGCATGTGGTTTGAGGGGTCTCCCTATAAAAAGGAAACCATCTACGACATCAACTCAACTGATCCAAATTCTCCACCGGTAAACTATTCGGCGTACACGTTGAAACCGCATAGCCTACCCCACATAGAAGCATCGGCCCATACGGTCAAAGATGGTAAAACAATTGATTCATATTTTACGGGCAATGCCATCAAGAGTTTTTGGGGTAAGGCCGTTGTTGTAAAGCTCAAAGGGAATGGCTTTATTGATCACTCCACAGTCACTGGGACCAAGCTTTGGGAAGTAACCCTTTCTGAGCTTAAACAGGGTATTTTTGAAGCCTCAGGAGCTGAAATCATCCCCGACCGGATAATTGTCACCGTAAACGATCTTCCAGAAACATTAACGGGTCTTCATCGCCCGGATTATGTCCTGATTCTTTCTCAGGAAGCTGCCGACTACCTGACTTCAAACGATAACTTTTGCCTCTACGGCACAAGCTGGAAGTCATCAGACTTTAAACCGGGGTCTAAAGAAAGGCCCATCCATAATACCATTTTCAGAAAGGCCGTTATCATGGAATGCCTAGATCTTAAAAATGTTCCGGCCGGCACATATTTCATGAACGCATTTCCCATTCCCCTTCAGGGAGCAAGCGAATCCCCTGTCTGTCCGGTACTCTTCACGAAAGAAGAAATTCTGGAACAGTTATGAAAATCTTCATCACCATGCTTTTAATTTCATTCAATGCCTTTGCTTTCTTCCCTCTGGAAGGATGGAAGGCCTGTGAAAATGAGAAGTGCTTTGATGTGAAGGCCGGGGATGACCTGTATCTTAAAACAAAATTCAAATCGAGTGAGGCAACTTACTTCAGAGATTTTAATTCCTCAGAAGTTGATTTTTGTGCTCAGACCAATAACTGTTGGCTCTTTCTCGGCTCCATTGGGGATCAAGCGACAGTCAAACTTAATGGCCGAGTCATTGCAAAATATGACTCATACTCACATTTTGAATCCGTTAATCTTTTCCTACCTACGGACTTAATCACACAAAAGAACCATGTTGAAATAGTCGTCAAAGACCTCAACCAAACACGATTCGGCTTACGATCACCAGACACCGGCATTGGCACAAAAGATGAAACCTTCAAGAAGTTTGTCGTTGATCTTCTGCTTAGAACTGGCGGCCCGCTATTAAGTGCCTTCACTCTGTTTGTTTTTTTCATCGGATTTCTTGCAACTTATACAATCCACAGGAACAAGAAAACCTTGCCACTTATTTTTATGTCCTTCACCAGTGTGCTTTATTTAGTGAGCTTCAGTGAAATACCGAGAAGATATTTTGACCCCATTATCATGTCCGGACCTATCCATTTTACGCTGAGACTACTTTTAGATTTATCAATCGTTATCGTGGCCCTAACATTTTACAAACCGCATCTTAAAATTCGATTTTTGAACTTTCTGCCTTTCATATACGCCATACCTATCTCAGTCATGTTGGGTGGATGGATATTAGGTGTTCAAGACTACCATTTTTTTAAGACCACCCTGCTCATCGCTGCACCCCTTGTGGCCGGTGGAAGTCTGGTACTATCAATTCTGGCCTTCTTTTATTTCGATAGAGCCGAGAAGAAGATTACTTTTCCGTTGTCTGTCATTTTCCTTAGCTTTCAAATCTATGATCTTCTGATTTTTTGGGAAATCCTAAAAGGGTCTTTCATTGTTAAATGGTATCTTCCATTTTTTCTTATTCTTTTCGCATGGATCTATATTCGCCGATCAGTCCTTGAGGTGAGTGCTTTAAAAGTAGATGCTCTCGTGGGAGATCAGGTTAAAAAGATTATTCATGATCTGGCTTCCCCTTTTGACAGAATAAAAAGCCTGTTGTCGGTAGGAAATAAAGAGAATTCCGATATCCTAAACTCAAATTTAAAAGAACTTGAAGGTATCCTGAATTCCTTCAAGGGCGAATCCAAACCGGACACTGAAGGAACCGTTGAAGAAATCCTCACCACACTGGCCGAAAACTTTAAAGACAAAATTCAAATCAAGAAAGACCTCTGGACAGTCTTTAGCTGGTACAGCGTTGATTCCATTCTCTTTTCAAGATTATTTAGCAATTTTATTACGAACGCCATTAAAGCCGGTGCGACCGAAGTGAGCTTTAACGCCAAGTACAGTAATCGGAATCTTGTCATTGAAATTTCTGATAATGGCCGAGGCATACAACCAAACTTACAGCCTTACATCTTCCAGAAAGGCACATCATCAAACTTCAACGACGGCCAGGGCTTAGGACTTTCTTTTGTTAAAGAAAGTCTTGAGATAATGGATGGGACTGTTAAACTGAAATCATCTGACCACGATGGGACTATCTTTTCTATTACGCTTCCGTTTACTCAAATTGCATTAATTGATGACAACCCTCTCGTCGTGGAAACATGGGATGTTCTGGCAAAGAAAAATAATTTAGACCTTATCGTCCTCGGGGAAAATGACCAAAGTGAAACTCACATCCACCTAAGCAAATTCACGCCAGTATTTGTCGATTATCAGCTTTCCGGAAAATCCGGTCTTGATGTCGCCCTCAACTTAATAAAATCTGGATTCAAAAGAGTTATTATAACTACTGGCTACAGAGAAAAAATATCTGCCAACTTTAGACAAGTTGGTAAGAATTTTCCGCTCGAAGGTATTTAAGGAAACATTTTCAATAGATCTCTTTCATAACCCATGTTTTTCCGCCTGATGCTTGCTTGGCGAAATGAAAGCCAAAACATGCCAGGAGGCAATTTCGTATTTTGAAAAAGCTGTTCAGGCCGGACGTAATGATTTAGGTGAAAATTTCTTTAAAGAGAATGAAGGGCACTTTTGGGGCTTAATAGAATCAGACAGCGGTGGCCATTTTAGGCTTTATTTTGGCATTCTTGAATAAAGACATGAAATTTTTTATTCCATTTGCAGCTTTAAGTATTGTGGCCTATTTCTTTAATCTTCCATCGGAAGAAAAAATCAGAAATGCATTTAAAGTACAGTCTGAATTAACCCTACATCAGTATACATCAGAAACTCTAAGACCCCCCCTTAGGAAATAATGGCGGCCCAAAAGGGCCGTCTTTTAGGTTGGTTTGACGGGAATCTACTATCAGCTTGCTTGAAATTTACTGGATTCCTTA
>CAMCZE010000142.1 GCA_945885655.1 Bacteriovorax stolpii
AGACATTCAAAGGGCTGATTCTGAAAACCATTCCATTGATAAGTCTCTTTTATTTCGTTCGGCTTAGGGCGATCACTGCTTAAATGAGTTGCAACTCTACTCAATTTTGTAACGATAGGCTCTTCTATTCGAAGGTTTGAGGCCAGTATTGCAAGAGCATTTCTTAATAAATCAAATCGTTCATCATATTCGGAGTCATCTTTTTTCTTTGAACTAGGAATAAAGGCGACTGTGTACTCTTGTGTCTGACCAAATAGTGAGACAAGATTGTTAGCAAAAATATTCACAGCTCCAATTTTATAATTCCAAGGTGCCTGGCCTTTGTACTTAGGACTTCTCTTTAAATTACTAATTCGTTGATTTGCTTCAGAGACAGATGGTGCCCCTCTTGATTGATAATCCATGAAATAACAGCACTTATCATTTTCGTTCAGATGGTAAGGTCTATTTGTTTGGTCGATAAGTCGCCACTTCAATTCTCCTGACATTCTTATTCCCTTTGAAGAGAATTTGTAATGTCAGAAAAATCTCCAACCCGAATTGCACCTTTCTTTTCGTACTTTGAGGGCCATGTAATATCTTTTTTCTCAAAACAAGAATTAAGAATAAAAAGTTTTCTCTTTTGATAAACAGCAGCTCGTGCTTGTGTGAGGGTGCCACTTGTATCACTTGCTTCAATAATGATTGTCCCAAGAGAGATTGCCGACATTGTGACGTTTCTTCTTGGGAAATAAAATCTTCGATTATTGAAAGGCTCGTTATGATAACGGTAGAATGGTACTTGGCTTATAAGAAGATGGTTTTTTGCAATTTCATCTTGGAGTTCTTTATTCTCTGGTGGGTAGTATTCATCAATGGGTGTTCCAATCACACCAATGACTTTTCCACCTGCTTCGATTGTTGATTTTAAAGCAGCAGTATCAATACCCTTGGCCAGTCCTGAGACAACGACATATTTATTCTCAACAAGCATCTTTGCCATTTTTGATGCTCGTTTTCTTCCATCTTCTGTTGCCTCTCTTGCTCCTACGACTGATAAACTTGGTTCATCAAGAAGAGTTAAATCACCCTTATAGTAAAAAAGTTCTACTGGGTGTTCTGCCTCTTGAAGTCGTAAGGGATAGTTAAAACTTCCATTTACACAAACGCCGAATTTCCCCAGCTTTTTTGAAAGAAACTCTTCGATTTTTTTCTTCTCTGGCGATTCAAGAAGTCCATACTGCTCTCTTAAAACTTCGGAAGGTGTTTTATTTCCTAAAAAAAGTTCTGACATTCTTTTTTCAGACATGCCATCCTTGGCCCAGAGGGCCTCAAAGGCGATCATTTCTTCATAGGGTGAGAGTACATTTGAGAAAATATCTGCATCATTTTTCTGAGAATCACTTAATTGCATATAAAACCTATCCTGGATATGAAAAAGTATCATCTCTGTCATCAAATGAACAATACGCATTAAATTATTCTGGCTCAAGATTCACATGTGAAACAGCTCTCTGTACCATCATCGGATGCCAGCTTGCTTTCCCAGTTTTTGTCTTTGCCTTGATTCTTTTCAGCTCGTCCGCAATTTCCCGATAGGTCTTTCCTTTGCTCCTCATGTTCTGCATTAGCTCCATGATCTCCATTTGACTTAGGGCATTTCTCTTCGCAGGATTATGAGGACGAAGCTTCACACCCGCCTCCTTTAGACGCTCAGTAATACGATCACGGGAGTGAGCTAAGACTTTCTTCTGGACGCATGCCAGAATAGTCAATAAAATCAGTCAGGAACACTGGCGGGGTAAAAAGTTCGGATGACCGAGAACCGACCAGCCATATTTTTATGATCTTTTTAAATCCAGAATATTTGAAAATCAAGACCAGACTGGCTTCTTCTTATGAAATTCAATTCCAAAAAGTAATAAACGAACTACCACCTTCACAGATTTCAAAGTGGATAAAAAAACATGTCCGTGTTTTTAAAACTTATTCACCCGCAAATTGGTTTCTAATAACAGAAATAACTAAATACATTCTTCTTTCAAGTTTTGAGGTCAAAACTTCCAAAGATACGATGGAACTCTCCTACGAAGAAGATATGATATTTGAGGCATGGAATAAGAGCGAATTTGCCGATGTCTTTTTAAAAAGACTAAATCGTGGAGAATCAATTAAAAAAGCCTCTGCTTATACGTTAGATGTTTTTGATGCCCACATAACGGCCCTGGCACAAAAGATTGCAGGGGTTTCATTTACCTCAAAAAAATCGTACCGAACCCAACACTCACTAGGTGATGGCAATAAGCCTTATTCTTTAAATATAGATGAAACTTATTTCACTCTTTTTTCTTCCTCTCTTAAAGAGGCAAAAAAATTCAGCACTGAAATCACCAGAGCATTAATTCTTATTAAGAAATTTTCGCCAGATTCTTGGGTACGTTTTCAAAACTTCACACAGGTTATTATTCCCATAAAACAAAAAGAGCTCGTCAGTTATTCCCATCAGGAACTACCCGGCACCTCCATGATTAATCTTTATGATCGGGACTTCATCGATCTTTTAGATGATTTACTTCACGAGAATGGTCATCATCACCTAAATTACTATCTTAATACTGGTAAGCTCATTGATGAACCTATAGATGCTATCTACTATAGCCCGTGGCGTAGGACTCTGCGTCCATTACGCGGGATTTATCATGCTTATTTCACTTTCTTTTGGGCCTTCAAATTATTTTCTGATTTAGCTCAAACCTTGGATGATAAAACATTTACGAAAACCCAGAAAGAAAAAATTTTCTGGCGAGCCGTTGAAGAGTTTTACATGCTTGAATACGTGTTTGAAGATTTATTGTTGGCAAAAAAAGCTGGTCTCATCAATGTTCGAGGGTGGAAGCTTATCGAAGAACAACGCAATCATTTATTACTTAAGAAAAAGTTCATCTCTGTTTGGGAGAAAAAAATAAGTAAACATAAAAAAGAACTTTTGGATTTAAAAAAGACTCTCAAGTTAGCTAAAAAGAACTATCATTTAAAACCTATCTAGCTCTGACTGCATTTGATTAGCAGGCATCAGATCACCTTTTTTAGCGGCAACCACAATACCTTCTTTCCATGTTTTTTTAGATTCTTCTATTTGTCCTAAGGCTTTGTACGCCTTTCCTAAGGCTAAATAGGCCACTGAATATTGAGGATCTTCTTTTAACACTCTTTCAAGATATCTTTTTGCTTCTATCCATTCACCTTTTTCTACTGCAATTGATCCGAGTCCATAATTTGCTAACGTATCCTCAGCATCAATTTCTAAAACCTGCTTAAACATGAACTCGCGTTTGATCCATTCTTCTTTCTGTCGTTTATTCTCAATTTCAAGCATTTCTTTATCTTTAGCCTCTTGGCCAAATTTCTGAAATGACTTAAGGGTAGCTAATGATTTTTGATCTTCAGCTTCTTGGATTTTTCCCTGCTTCATTAAAAATAAGGACATATTCGTATGAGCAAGTACTGAATTGGGATCCACCAGACTTAATTTTTTCATAAGTTCAATGGCTTCATCAAATCGGTCCATTCTACCTAGCATCACCCCTAAACTTTCGTATGCATCAGGGAATGTTGCATCCATCTCAATGGCCTGTTTAAGTTTTTGCTCAGCCACCTCAAGTTCATCGTGAGTAAAGTGCTCTGTGGCCTCATAAAAGAGCTCTTTCGCCTTTTCCAAGTTTGTTCCAGGTAGTAACGGATAATAACGAACTATTGCCTGCGCATTTTCTCCGGCAATGTTAAAACTGAGTTTAAGTCCTTCCACACGAAAATCACGTAGGAGGGCCACGGCTGAATAATATTTTGTATTCCAGACATAAGTTTTCTCAAGTAAGCCAATCTTTTTATCGAGGATCATGAGGTCCCCCACTAAAAGATCTGTCTCTGATTCAAGCAATACAGGACTGTAAGCAGCACCACGACGAGTGGCAATTTTTGAAACTGTTTCTTGGCCTGGATAGCAGCCTTTGTTCATAACCACACTAAGATCAAACAATCTTGTGTTGTTGATAAGTTCTTTATAATTTTGAGTATCTTGAAAATTTGGCCAGCCGGAAAGACCACGCCATAATTCTCTTTCTTGTAAACTTATCTCTGGGATTCCTGATTTAGCTCTTTGAGATAAAAAAGCCTTCTCTGCAAAAACTTCTCCTCTGAATTCTCCATCTGATACTTTTGAGCCTAAAGTGAACCACCAAGTCTTAATTCCCAGTTCTTCTACGGTGACATCTTCCGAAACTAAAAAGTTATGTAAACGTTCAAAACTTGCCGTACGGGAGTTTACAGGAACAAGATAATAAAAATCATCTTTGTCGTGCACTAGCCATCCATAGGATTCAAGGCGTCCTTGAGGATCTAAGAAACTTACTAAGTGAAAGTTTCCTGAGGTTAAGTTATTTATTTCAAAAGTTGTTTGAGTTTGAAGAAACGAATGAACATCCGATCCAAAAAGCTTAAAAACAAAAAAATCGACCGAAAACTGGCCAATTCCATAACGATATTTATTGATCATATTTTTTATTAGAGAGAAAAAGACTCTCCGCAACCACATGTGTTCTTGGCATTCGGATTATCAAAAGAGAATCCTTTACCATTTAAACCATCTTTAAAATCAAGAACAATCCCTTTTAAATAGATCACTGATTTTGGATCAATAAGCACCTTAATCTCACCAAATAAAAGGACGTTATCTTTTTCCTTCGTTGGACCGAATTCGATTTTATAAGAAAGCCCAGAACATCCACCACCAGTCACGGCCAGTCTTAAACCCTTGCTCCCATCAGCATTTTCCTGGACTGCAATTGTCTTGATTTGTTGAAGGGCCTTATCTGTAATGGTTATAATTGACTGTTCCATAAATTTATTCTCCAGCGTGTAAGACTTTGTACTTTTAAAGTATCACATTATCAACTAAACAGTGCGTTAATACGTGAACTCATATTGGGAATTCAGAGACTTGAGACTATAATAAAAGAAATTCTTCAGGATGAATATGAACTATACACTTTATCATTACGTGCATTGCCCTTTCTGTCTTAGAGTAAGGATGACTTTTGGCTATCTGGGTATTGCTTATACTTCTATTGTTTTACCTTATGATGATGAAAAAACTCCTACTGATCTGACTGGAAAAAAAATGTTACCCATCTTAAAACACGATCAGGGTGTGATAAATGAGAGTCTAGACATTATGCAATTTATTGATAAAAAAGACGTGCTTTCAATTCCAAATAAAAGATTCTCTCTTGAATTTAAAGACTTTGAATTCATTTTGGCCAAACTTGGAAATACCATACATTCACTGGCCATGCCATATTGGATTTTCACCCCTGAGTTTGATGAAAATTCGCGCGCTTATTTTAAAAAGAAAAGAGAAGTTAAAAGGGGTCCATTTCAAGAACTTTTAAAAAATCAAAAATCCTTTATTCAAACAGTTAACATGGATCTTCTTGAAATTTCAAAAAGTCTTCAGCCTTTTTATCAATCCTCTACTTTTGGTGTTTTTGATATTATGTTGGCCTCTCATCTCTGGGGACTTTACGTAGTTCCAGAATTTCAGTTTTCTTCTGACATTCATCAATACCTGCTCAAAGTTAAGGATCTCTGCCACTTCAACTACCATCAAGACCTTTGGGGAAAAATATGAATGTCCATATCAAAATTAAAAGTAGTCGGGGTGAACTCCACCAAGTAATAACCATGGATGCGCCATACACAATAGGCAGAGGGACTCAAGCAAACTGTCAGCTTAATGAACCCAAAATAAGTACCAAGCATTGCAGTTTACAACTTTCAAGCACACGCTTAGAGGTGTTTGATCTTGATTCAAAAAATGGAACTTATATAAATGATCTCAAGATAAGTAAGTCTAACCTATATATCGGTGACACTCTCAGGATCGGTGATTTCACTATTACCATCGACCCTTCAAAAATGGATCTATCCACGATTAAAAAGATGACTTTTCATGGTGGAAACAGGGCCGAAAGCAATCTCTTGGTTGACAAGGAAATTGATCACGAAACAGTGGCCATCGCAAAAGGTATTATTCGTAAAGTTAAGACCAAAGAGATTTCCGATTTAACCCCCAGTCAAATGCGAAATAAATATAAAAACCTTTATTACATCGGAATGTTCATCAACCTGATCTTTCTTATCATTCTTACTTTTATTCCAATTCATTTTATCAAATCGAGTCTGCCTGAAAATCAGATGAAAACATTTGTGTTTGCCGAGTTTGGCATTGTCGCAATGTTTTACATTATTAACTTCAAGATGATGAAATTTAGTATTGGTGAGAAATTTTCAGGTCTGGAAAAAAAAAATATTATCCAAGACTAAGGCACCCAAGCAATTTCTGGAATATTTGTTATTTTATTCGTATACCGCGAAAGAACAAAAAAATAGTCCGACAAACGATTTAAAAATTCGATACTGTGAACAGGCAACTCTTCTTTGGTTTCCTGAAAATAATGAACAAGTTTCCTTTCAACTGTCCTAGCAGAAGTCCGGCAAAGATGAAGACTAGAGGCTGCGAAACTTCCCCCAGGAAGAATAAAGTTTTTCAGGGGTTCAAGGTCATTATCAAGGCGATCAATTTCAAGTTCCAATGCTTTAATTAAATCTTCACTTAATTGTGGGAGCTTAAATTTCGCCCTGTTTTCATACTCACAGGCAAGATTTGATCCTAAATCAAAAATTGCAGACTGAAGCCGACGAACAAATGGCAATAGAGTTATTAGTTCTTTATCTTGTAAAAAAAAAGAGGCCGAAAATCCGATCCTAGAATTAAGTTCATCCAATTCTCCGTATAAATCAATTCGTGAATCTGATTTTAAAGTTCTGTTTCCACTCACTAATCCAGTATGCCCATCATCACCAGTTTTAGTGTAGATCTTAGACTTTTTCATTACATGTTCCTTCTATATCTACCACCCACTTCGTAAAGCACTTCGGTGATTTGACCTAAACTGCAATAACGAACAGTTGTAAGAAGTTCTTCAAAAATATTTCCACCACTCAAGGCGACATCTCGTAACTTATTCAAGCACTGAATTGACTTGTGTTCATGTTTTTTCTTAAAGGCATTCAGGCGGTCAATCTGATCATTTTTTTCAGATTCGGATGCACGAGAGAGCTCAATTGGTTTCCATTCTTCAATCTTGTCCGAAAGAAAAGTATTTACACCAATAATAGGGAACTCACCTGAGTCTTTAAGGGTTTCATAATAAAGTGACTCTTCTTGGATTTTCCCTCTCTGGTACATCGATTCCATTGAACCTAGCACGCCACCCTTATCTGAGATTCTTTCAAACTCAGTTAATACTGCGTTTTCCACAATTTCAGCTAACTCATCAACTATGTATGATCCTTGTAGAGGATTGTCCGTTTTATTAAGTCCGTACTCTCTATTAATAATGAGCTGAATCGCCATGGCACGTCTTACGGATTCAACTGTAGGGGTTGTAATCGCTTCATCATAGGCATTAGTATGAAGTGAATTGCAGTTATCGGAGAGGGCCAAAAATGCCTGAAGTGTAGTGCGGATATCGTTAAAATCAATTTCTTGAGCATGAAGAGAGCGCCCAGAAGTTTGAATATGGTACTTTAATTTTTGTGATTTATCAGATGCTCCATATTTTTCCTTCATCGTCACCGCCCATATCTTACGGGCCACTCTTCCTAAAACTGTATACTCAGGGTCGAGACCATTCGAGAAAAAGAATGACAAGTTTTCACAAAAATCATCAATAGGCATGCCTCGGCTCAAATAGTATTCCACATACGTAAATCCATTTGAGAGAGTTAAGGCCAATTGAGTGATGGGATTTGCGCCGGCTTCAGCGA
>CAMCZE010000143.1 GCA_945885655.1 Bacteriovorax stolpii
CAGTATGAATGATCTCTCCAGAAGAGTGCGCCCTTCTCCAAAGATGATTAAATGCTCGTTAGGAAAACCTGCACTTTTACAAAGTCTTTGTACTTTCTGATTTTGTTTAATGATCTCTTCTTTAGATTTTCCGCCATCTCGATAAATATAGGCCTCTTCACGAAGATGCATATTGAGGTGCTTAAGTTTTCGTTTGGCATCTAAAAATTCTTTATAAAACCAAACGCCTTTGAGTCCCCGTTTAAAAGGTCTTAGCTTAAAAATCTGCTCTCCGGAATTTAAGTCTTGCAAAACAATGACCCAATTTACAGTCACAGGATAATATAAAAGACGTCTAAACTCTGCAATAAGTTCAGAGCCTGTGGCCTCACCTTCAATGGTTTGAGTTTTTTCTAAAAGCTCACGATTCTCGGCCTTCACTTGCAATAATTGGCGAGCGCTCTTTTCCATGTTGGCCACAGCTTCAAGTCTAATCGTTTTTCCATTGGCATTTTTAAAAGTTAAAAGCCCAGGTCTTTGAGAAAGTTTTGTAAACTGATTTTCGTGATAAGGAAGATAAAGGATTTTGTTATGTATTTTTAGTCGTAATTTAAAGAGCTCATGAAAAAGATCTAAAGTCGCACGGGCATCCCCAATGGCACGGTGTCGCTGTTTGATTTTTATTCCAAAAAAACGACAAAGAGCATCTAAGTTATAACTGGATAATCCAGGGATCTCATGTTGAGCAACCTTTAAAGTACAAAATGTTTTTAACTTTAAGTCTTGTCCCAATTCAAGGTATTTCTTTTTAAGAAGGCCCAAATCAAAGTCTACGTTATGGGCCACAAACACAGCATCTTCTAGGCGCATCCGTATAGCATCGGCCACTTCATAAAACTTTGGTGCAAGAGCTAAGTCTCGGGAACCAATAGAGGTGAGATTTTGAATGTATTCGGGAACTGAACGTAAGGGATTAACAAATGTTTCGTAAACATCTACCACTTTATCATTTTGATAGGTGATAAGAGCGATCTCAATAATCTCCTTATCATCATCTAGTCCAGTGGCCTCAATATCACATATGACGTAACGTCGAGCGTTCATCTTAATATTGTAGAACACTCAAAGGATGATGTTCCACTATTATCTAAAAAAGGGGCCATCTTATTGAAAAAACGGTTTCTTTGAGGAAAAAAGGATCGTCCACAAACTATACACAGGTCAGTAATTTTTCCTTTAAGGCCCATGAAAGCTCCTATTTCCTTTAAACTGCCCATAAGGCCATAAAGGAATAATTTTATGAAATTTCACATTTTTTCCCTTATCTCTCTTCTCTCATGGGGTTCTGCCACATTTGCTGGTAACTCTCAGATTCCATTTTTAGATCTGGACCTCGTGGATAAATTCTCTGACCAAGAACAAGTCAAACTTTTTAAAAATATTAAACTTGGTAGATGCTATTTAGAAGAAAAAGAATTGATCATTGAGGATACTTCTTTTTTTACCCGCATGATCATTCAAAAAAAATATAAAAACGAACTTAAAAAAAACCAGATTAATTTCTCTGAAGAAAAGAAGTACAGTGATAAGGTCATTGCTGCGAGCTTAAGGGCTCTTCTTAAAGACCATGATTGTGGCACTTTTAGTGAACAACAGATTAAAGACAATAAGACAGAAAACCATGATCTTCTAGGGATTATGAATATTGGATTTAACTATTTCATCTCACAAAAGATGGAGGCGTTAGAATTGGCCCATATGCATTACCCCCTTAGACAGCTCATCAATGAACACAAACTCAGTGTTAAAGAACTTCGTAAGGCCGGATATAGTTTTTATGACATGACTGAAGCAGATATTACTTTAGAGGAAATTGTGGCCCAGGGTTACACCGCCCAAAACCTCCTTGATGAAAACTATCCTAAAGATAAAGTTCTTGAATTCTTTTCTCTTAAAGATTTAAAGGAAGCAGATTTTTCACCAAAAAAATTAAAAGATTTAGGATTTAATCTTCAACAGATTAAAGATGCTGGTTATACATTAAATGACTTTTTAAGCAGTCAGTTTGATCTCAAAAAAGAATTAGCTTCCCTTTATTCTCTAGATATCTTTAAACTGGAAGGTTTCTCGGCCAGGCAGTTAAGGGAAGAGATAAAGGCCAATGTTATAGATCTTAAACAGGCCGGATTTACTCTGCAAGAAATTATAGACGCAGGTTTTGATCTTAATCAAGAAATCAAAATGCATTTTAATCTCATTGATTTTAAGACTATTGGATTCACTGCAAAAATGATGAAAGATGACTTAAAATATTCTGCTTGGGAGCTGAGACTTTCGGGGTATTCAAAAAAAGAAATTTTAGATGCAGGTTATTCTCTGGAAGAATATCACAAGTAGTTATTTAATTCTTTTAACCACTGCTAAATAAAAAGGTCCCCAACCAGTATTGTCTGGCAGGATCTGCCAACCAAACTCTGTCGGATCTCCAAAAGGGAACTCTTTTCTAATGAGCTCAAAACGGTGAGGTCGTTTCTGGTGAAGTTTTCTTATGATGTCATCATTTTCTAACTGGGAAAGAGCACAAGTTGAATACACAACTGTTCCTCCGACCTTAACAATATCTAAAGCAGAGGCGAGCATCGCAAATTGAGTAACAGCAATGGCCTTTGTTCTTCCAGGGGCCCACATGGAAAGCTCTTTATTATCTTCCAGTACATGTCGTTCAGAAGAACAGGGTGCATCTAATAAGACTTTATCATAGGCACTTTTCTCATAAAGGCACCATTTTGTGGCATCATAACTAGTAATCTTATGATTTTTTTGTTCGGTTTTAGGAAGGTAGTCATTAAAAATATTGTGGATGCGAGCACGCCGTGCGGCCGAACGATCATTAGAAATAAGAAGCCCCAGATTTTTCATCTTCAAAGCACATAAAAAACTTTTTCCACCTGGAGCAGCACAAAGATCTACAATCCTTTCACCCGGATGAATATCTAAGGCCTCAACTGGTAAGATGCTGGCAGCATCTAATAAATAATAATTTGTATACCCTTCTTCGGTTTTTTCCGGTTGAGGAAAACTCTCCCGCACATCATGTTCAAAACTCACACCGCTCACATGCAAAGGGATTTTATCAAATTTAAATTTTGAAAAGGGATTAAGAACGGCCACGTGTTTTTTAGGTAAAAGAAGAGCTGCCTTCAAGCGAGGCCATCTCTCACCATACATTTCACCATAAAAGAGATCAAACCCATCAGGGCCCTTAAGATTTGTCATAACTTTATTCTAACATAGAGTTAATAAAATAAAGTTATGACAAGATTTATTAGTTTATGCACAAGGCACAGAGTTACGAGCTATGTCTGAGTAGAAAGCAGAATGACCGACTAAACCTCTATGTTTTCTAGGTTCTTCTTTTGCACGGTTTTAAGCTTGATCTCTGTACGTCTTGCCTTCCCTCTTGTCTTATTATTTTAATTAGACGAAAAATGAACTATGAAAAAACAAACAACAACTTTGGCCGGTGGATGCTTTTGGGGAATGGAAGATATTTTGCGAGCTCTTCCAGGAGTGCTTGATACCACTGTTGGATATACCGGTGGAGAATCTCAAAATCCCACTTACACTACCGTTAAGACAGGGACCACCAACCACGCTGAGTCGATTCAAATTGATTTTGATGCTGACACTGTTTCTTACAAAGAGATCTTAGGTCTATTTTTTAAAATGCATGACCCCACAACAGAAAATCGTCAAGGCAATGATGTGGGCACGCAGTACCGTTCAGTGATTTTTTATCACGACGATGAACAGTTGAAGATGGCCCAAGAAATGATCAAGGCCATAAATGCTTCAAAAGTATGGCCACTCCCCATTGTGACGCAACTAATCCCTTCTTCGAAATTTTATCCAGCTGAAGCCTATCACCAAGATTATTTAAAAAAGAATCCCGCTGGCTACACTTGTCATTGGGTAAGAAACTAAACAACTATTTAATGGCAGGGATAAAAGCAACGATTCTATTTTCCCGCCAGTATTTAAGAAAAAAATCAAGAGTCTGTGGCTCAAGATGTTCAAACTCAAGACCTAGGGACACTTGACTATTTTCAATATATTTAAACGAACGACAAATACCAACACCATTTAACTCACGGTCTTCAAAAATTAAACGAAATTTGATATGATCACCTAAAGCGTATTTTTTGCCTTCTGGTTGGAAGATAAATGAAATACCTCCGCGGCCTATGAGGAATCTTTTATTAAATACACCACCGGCCATGGTTGTAAAAAAATCCCATTCAAGATGCTGAGTCGTTATGACATTTTGAGAAAAACGAACTTGTGGAGAACGAGTGTATTTCACCACGGTCTGAATAAGGTCATCCAGTTTGAAGGGCTTACTCATTAAGGCCTCGGCCCCTTTATCCAGAGCATCTTCTAACGTGATATCTGCAAAGCCTGTAATTAAAATAATGGGAGGATTAAGAACATTTTTATGTTTCATAGAGTTTAAAAGATCCACACCCGTACCTCCGGGCATACGGATATCGGAAACAACGAGATCAATATCATGTTCTGAAAGTAACTGTTGAGCGACTTTAACATTTTCGGCCTTAAAAACTCTAGATCCCATGAATTCTAATTCTGATGCTACGATATCTCGAAGATCAGCTTCATCATCCACAACAAGCAGGGTCTTTCCATTTAACATCAGTTCATCCATGCTTAACCTTACGCTATTTGACACAATAGATTTAGGAAAATATTTATCTTAAGGCAAAATTAAGACACTAAACGATTTAAGGACTTTATGAACATTTTATTTGTCATCCTCCTTTCATGTACACTTCTGGCCGCTTCAAAAAAAGACATCGAAGAAGCTAAAAAGACGATTCAATCCGTTATCGGACCCCTTCTCGTAAGGACCCCGAAGGAAAAGACTTCAGGCTTTCGTGTCGATAAATGCGAAAAACATAGGATTAATCTGGAAGATCTGCTCCTTATTCAAAAGTCAGTGACCATGACATATAAGTTTAGAGAAGGTTGTGACGTGGAAGGAACTGTGAATCCTAAAATTCTTACTCCTTTTCCTTTAAAAATGGCCTTAAAAAATGCAGGAAACTTTCAAGAAATTATAAGTCATAATAAAATAACGGCCAATCTTGAACTCAGACCAATTTTGCAACTAAATACGACTGCAGGAGAACTTAAGGGCAAAAAAGGCGTCGTCAATTTTGAAGTGGATTACCAAGTTCGCCTTAATCCACTCGAAGGCAAAGAAGGTCAAAAAAATCTTGGTGGAGAACTAAGAATCTCACAAATCTATGGTGAGAAAGTGAACATTAAAGAAAAAATCCTGATTAAATAAAAACCTAGAAATAGTATCTCGATCCCAACACAATATGGATCTCTAGTCCCTGGTGAGAGACAAAATCCCAGACTGGAGCGAGTTCCATAAAAACATCCGACTCTACCCCTTCAAGCTCATGCACCACCCCAATGGGCAAACGCACTCCTAACTCAATTTCTCCAGCAAACTCCATACGGCCACCTAAACCGTAATAGAGGTCTAGGTTATAATCGTCTCTAAAAATAAGAGCGTCCTTTGAGTGAAAAAGGAAGTCAGAATGAATACTAAAATTCGTATGACGTCCAAATGACCAGCCAGCACCTGCATCCACGGCCTGATTGTCTTTAAGCCAATATTTTCCATTTAGTCCCGTGGGATTCCCGAGCATTACACCCAGACCTCTTTTTTGAGAAAGGGCCAAGCTTTGAAAAGAAAAGAAGATGAGCATAAAAACTAAAATGATTTTCAATGAAGGCTCCTTAGGAACAACATTTTATCTTCCTTCTCCAGTTATTGTCAAAAGTGTGGTTAAATAAGATATGCACTTACGATCGATCCTTCTTATATTTTCAATCACGATGATCGCTTTCTGCCTGTCACTTTTTTTTCAGTCTGAACAAACTGTGCAGTCTTTAAACGTGGATCATTTTCAGAACCTTCAATATAACGAAGAACGCTCTCATTCCCTAGAGGATTTAAATAAAAAGATTCATCCCTATAACCTAGAGTCGGTGATTCGTGAAATCTATGAAAAAAATCGTCTTGCCGGAGAAAAAACAAGGGTCATGGAAATAGGTCCAGGTAACGGACGAGTACTCATGGAACTTAAAAAACTTTTCCCAGATGTTGAGTTTTACGGCATTAACAAAGAAAAAACTCGAACCTTTTATCGCCGTGAGAGTTTTATGATGACGGCCCTAAAGTTTGAGATTTTTACAAAGGCCCAGGTCGAGGCCATTGATCTGCCCTATCTTATCTTTCAGGACTTGGATTTTGCTGAAAAGATCCCTTATGTTGAAAACAAATTTGACGTCATCTTCTCTCAGGCAACAATTGGCCACATAAAACACAAGTTTGAGCTCTTTGATGAGATCAACCGCATCTTAAAACCTGAGGGCGTAAGCTTTCATACAGATGTGTTAGGACTTAATATTTACGCAAAAAGTGTCGTGCTCACTCTAAGAAATGCTCTCGCTGAAATTCGTAAAAAAGGCATTGAGATCCACGCTCTGGATGCCGAAGATTCACTTAGATTCAAAAAAGGCACTATTAACCGTCTTTTCCCTCTCACCCCACACCAAGCTCTGCCAGAAAACATGGAAAATATATCCCAGGAATTAAGACGTCCTCAAATGGGTTACAATATTAACTACTAGTCCTCCCTTCCCCCCGAGATTCCTATGAATGGCATAAAAAGATACCCTCCTAAGAAAAATGATCTGCTCCTGGGCCATGACAGTGCCGATGAACTTCTTCTTCAGCATTTAAAAAAAATGGACCTAAAAGGAAAAAGAATTCTTATCATAAATGACCATTTTGGGGCGTTAAGCTGTGGGCATTTAGACGATGATTGCACCACTTATACTGATTCATTTGTCAGTATGATGGGAATTAAGATGAACAGTGCAAGAAAAGTGAATGCTTTTCATGATCTGAAGCAACTTAACGGTTCTTATGATTATGTCCTCATTCGCATTCCAAAAAACATGTCTTTTTTTGAAGACATTCTTATGACTCTCACTGAGCATCTTCATGCAGGGTCAAAACTTATCTGTGCCTCCATGGTAAAACACTTGGCCCCTACAAGTTTTGATCTCATTGAAAAATACATTGGAAAAACGTGCACAAGTCTTGCTCAAAAGAAGGCACGATTAATTTTTGCGGATTTTGAAAAACAAAAATGCACATCTCCTTATCCTCAAGAGATAAAAATTGAATCTTTTGATACTCCCTTCATCAATCATTCTAATCTTTTTAGCCGAGATAAATTGGACATTGGTACACGGTTTTTTTTGGAACATATTCCACAAGGCCCCTATAAAAAAATCTTAGATTTGGGCTGTGCCAACGGAGTCATTGGCATTAAGGCCAAGATGCTTAACCCAACTGCAGAGATCTTTTTCAGTGATGACTCGGCCATGGCCATCATGAGTGCTAAGGAAAACTACAAAAATCACTTTCAAGATGAGGCCCACTTCTTCTGGACGAATTGTTTTGAAAGACAACCCCAAAATAACTTGGACCTAGTTCTTTGTAACCCACCCTTTCACCAAGGCCACACCATCGGGGATTATATCGCTCTTCAGATGTTTCAAGATGCCTACGATACCTTAAAAGAAGGTGGTACCCTTAGGGTGATTGGAAACTATCACCTCGCCTATCAAATGAAACTTAAAAAGATATTTGGTAACTCTAAGATCGTTGCAACCAATACTAAGTTTATCATTTGTGACGCCATTAAATAAGCACCCTTAAATTTCATTTTAATTCTTTTAGGTAACAACTGTTTCACAGTAAAGTTCGGAAAGGTTCATTCT
>CAMCZE010000144.1 GCA_945885655.1 Bacteriovorax stolpii
AGTCTCAAAAGATTTTAAGAATAACTTTCCTGGAAGTCCCCATTTTAAAGAACATGAATTAAAATTTAGTTTTGATCTTGTCGCCCAAGCAAAAGATGATCTATTTAAACAATTTCCAAACATCAAAACTGAAGATGCACTTATGTGCACGGCTTGCGACCACAAATTTCACAGCTACAGAAGAAATAAAACACCCGACAGAAATTGGAATATCTATATAAAAGGATAGAGCTCATGGAACAAAAAAAGAGTCTGACACTCAATGGAATCACAGGATTGAATTTCCTATTTATTATAAATTCAGCTTTCATGATCGGAGTGAGTATTTATCTCACAAATCATTTTTACGACACCCTTTATCCTACAAAACTTGGAGGAGCTGGAAGTCTTTGTAACCTTTCAAACTTCTTTAACTGTGACGCTGCCACTTATTCAAAACTCGCAAGTCTTGCTGGTGTACCAATAGCATTTTTTGGAATGATGATGGGATTACTATTTCTTTTTACGAGTCTTATGCCGAGTGCTGAAATGGAAAAAACGGCCAGTGCTCTTTCTAAGTATAACTTCATCGGATGTATTGCCCTTTTTATTTTTTCACTAGGATCTCTTGGCAGCCTTTGTCCGTTTTGCACCGTCTATTATGTGCTTTCAGGATTCGCTTTTTTCCTCTTATGGAAATTTGGCGAAAACTCTTGGGTGCCTTCCATTAAAGGTTTAGGTGTTTGGGGAGCTCTTGTTTTAGTGGGCGCATTTTTTATGTTTGAGCATACAAAGGGTAAAGAAGATAAAAAATCGAAACTGAATACTGATATAGTTGAACAGTACCGCAAACTTCCATCGATGGGGGATCCAGACCAAGAGTCTCCCTACAAAATCCACATGGCAACCAAGACTTTTTCTGAGGCCCCCATTCGTATTAGCGTGTTCTCCGATTTTGAGTGTCCCTTCTGTAAGGTTGTGGCCGAACAAATGCCAGAACTCGCTCGTCGATATGGCAATAAAATTAACATCCAGTATTTTTTCTATCCCCTTGATAATAAATGTAATGCAAACATCAAAGGTCGCTTTCATGCGAATGCTTGTGATGCAGCGATGTTGGCCGCTTGTGATGAGAAAAAGTTTCCGGAGCTTCATGACGAAATTTTCGCGAACCAAGAGAAGTTAAAATCTGGTGTCTTAGTTGAAATTGCAAATAAACATGACCTTAAAGGCTGTTTTGATAACACTGAACTTACAAACAAAGTTATTACGGCGATCAATCAAGGAACTAAGTTCAACTTAAAATCAACTCCGACCATCATCGTAAATGGTAAGAAGATTGAGGGGACCATTCCTAGTAATCAATTTTTTGCTATCTTCGATGACATCCTAAGTGGTGCTAAGTAATGTTCATTGAAACTCATTGCCACCTGGATTATCTCAAGGCCGAGTCGCTGGAAGAGATCCGGAGAAAAATCCAAGAAGCAGGCATCACCAAGGTTATTACCATTGGTGTAGATCCACTTAACTTGGATAAGGTCAAAGAACTTTCAGACACCTATCCTGAGATCTACTACACTCAAGGAATTCATCCTCATGACGCCAAAGAGGCCACTGAGATTGAGTTCGGCAAAGTGATATCTCGCTCATCTGAAAAAAAGATGGTTGCCGTAGGTGAGATCGGTCTAGATTATCACTACAATAATTCTCCCCCTGAGATTCAGAAAAAAGTTTTTGAACGCCAGCTTCAAATTGCCTCTGACCATGATTTGCCTGTGGTCATTCACACTCGTGATGCAGATGAAGACACTAAGTCCATTCTAAAAAATTTTTCATCTCTTCTTAAACGTAAAGGTGTGGTTCACAGCTTTACATCAAGTAAGGAACTGGCGGAATTTGTATTAGGTGAAGGTTTTTATCTTGGGTTTAACGGCATTATCACATTTAAGAAAGCAGAAAACGTACAAGAAGTAGTGAGGATCACTCCCCCTGAGCAGATTCTATTTGAGACGGACTCACCTTTTTTAACTCCTGTCCCTCATCGAGGCAAAGAGAACGCACCATTTTATCTTCCCTTCGTGGCAGCTAAAATCGCCGAACTTAAAGGACTTGAACTGGGGACTTTAAAAAAAATGGTCTATGAAAACTCATTAAATTGTTTTTTTAAACTAAAATAAGGCCCCATACGGGGCCTTATTTTTTATCGACTCATGATCGTAAATAATTTCTGCATGAGTAAGTCTGCTGGCAACTCGCCCGCTAAGTAAGATCTAAAAATTGGCATATCAATTTCATACAATTCTTTTTGATCAACAGGGATTTCTGTTGGGACCTTGTTTTCAACTCGAGCATTAAAAATGTCTATCAACTTATCTCGTTTAAATGTCTCAAGTTTGACTCGAACATTTCTTTGATTCATAAGATGTTTTGCTAAGACGTTTCCGTGCATGGCAGCAAACATCATCCCTTTGATGTTCGTGTAAGCGGCAACCGAGGAAGTATTAACAAAGGTCGTTGGATCTACACGAACAACCTGAAACTTCTGAAGAAGTTCCTGAGTAGTCGTTTCATCATCTGCGGTCATAAGACTGCGAGTAACCAACGGAAAAACAAGCTCACGGATATCAGTTGATGGTTTTGTAATCCCTAATACTTTATTAAGTGTTGTGCTGAATGACTTTTTAATGTCATGTGAAGCAGCAACCTTATACGTTTGTTTAAAGGGAACTGTTTTACCCGTAGCAAGAGTAATCTCCGCACTACTGTCAATTTTGTCGCTCATTAGACTCAAAAAAGTTTCAAGAATAGGTGCTTGAAATTCAGAATAATCTAAAAAATTTGAGCGATAATCATCAAATGTAGATGAACCAAGCTCTCTCATTGTTAAGTATTTCATCGCAAGAACTTTATCAATCCAGATTCCACGTATATCTAACTGACTTGGATCGGCCTTGATATCTCCACGAAGATAAGGACCGCGAGCATGGTTAATATGTTTTCCAATTTCACCAAAGACCGCGTATTTCGTTTTATCAAAACCCATACTATCTTCATCAAAACAGCTGATCGCATCTGATGAGAGATCTTCAATAGGAAGAATGGCTTCTAATTCATCTGTTTTTAAATTCATCACAGCACAATGAACTGACGGAGTTTTAAGTATATCTACATAAAAATCCGCTGCCATTTTTGTTGCACTCTTTAGATCCTTTAAAAACTCCATACTTTCCCAGTCTGCATCGGTTAAACTTGGGTAGGCCCCCTTAATACGATCGTAACTTTCAAAAAAGAGTCGTAACCCCTCAAAAGTATTTTTAATTGAGCTGTAATAAGAAGCATCGTTGCCACCAGTAAAGTTTAAACGGTTATTACGTCTGTTTCTTTTTTCGTAATATTTTTTGTAAGACTTAATATAATGTTCGGCCATTGCTGTTAAACTAGAGCCCTCATCAAAACGGTTACAGCCAGCATTGACCGCTGCGTGTTCATCAGTACAGTATTGAAACTCTTTAAGTTGCCCAAAAAATGTTGCCTCTTCTTTTATTTTAGGATCTTTTCTACGAATCGCTAAACTTTCTTGTTTATGCTCTTCTAACGTTTTTGTCAGTTGATGAATTTTACCATCTTTTAATTCAATCTCACGGTTGTAACCAAAACGAAGAGCTGCAATGTCATACTTACCCATAACTGAAAGTTGATTCAAGCTTGAATAGGCATAATCCATAACTGATGAGTACGTAATATCTCTTTCAATTCCCAAAGAGGCCCTTTCTTCAGCTGAGTAGTAGTTCATTTTATCTTCTGAACCATTGAAGTTGTGGCGAAGACCAAGGTTATGGCCAAGTTCGTGAACCAATGTTGGAATCCAAACATAAGGCATGAGTTTTTGAATTAAAACATCTTTCTCCGAATCACTTAAGCTGTTCCAAGGTTGAGCTGTTGAAAGATCGATCACTCCATCTGTAAAAGCAGAACCTACAGCATCATTCCAGTTCACCATAGATTCGTGATACATGTTATGACGAGACATCTCCTCAACCTCGTCTTCGATTGTGTGGTGTTTAAGAATACGTGCATGAGAAAAGATCTCTGATTTCAGTTTAACTGCAAGATTGTTCCTGTTTAGATTTGAAATCGGCACATTTATACGAGTATGCACAACGTCTTTAACTTCTTTTATGTTAAAGAGATTTAAAAGATGTTTTTGCATATCTTTATCTGCACTCTGAACTTCTGCCATTTCGGCTGCGGCCTGAGTAACTAATTGACCATCTTTTACAACCTGAGCAGCTAGTTCTGCTGCTTGTGTTTCAGCATTGCTGGCCCTTTGTCTGGCCTCACTAACTAATTCTTCATATGCATCTTGGATCCCTTTTTTGATTGATCCGTAATACATGACTGTTTGGGCCTTAAGAATTTCACCAGTCAACGGATTGGCGATTGATGGACCATAACCGATAACGCCTGAGGCTTGAGGATCTTTTACAAGAATTAAAAAATTATTTCTGAGATCGCCCATTTTTTTTGAGCGGCCATCTGCCAACGTAATATGAAGATTAACTTTTGCAGACTTAAATGATGAATTGATAGTATCAACAGCTTTGTAAGTGGCAGCTAAAACACTCTCCATTCCTTCGTCATAAAATTCGCTGTTTAAATGATAAACAAGTTCACCTCGATTTGGATTCCAACGATTCAAATACGTTACATCTGAATCAAGCGTTGTAAGGTTATCGGCCGTCAACTTTTTACGAGTTGTTGTAAAAAATCCAAACTGGTTCTGATCCGCATTTGGGTAATTTACAGGTTCATAATTCTGAGCTGCAAGTTGAGAAAGTTTAACAAATGAATAATGATAATTGACCTTAAAAGTAATATTTCTTAAATCATCCAAAGTCTCAAGATCAGCACAATTAATACCTGCAGTAATAGTTTTTTCCACTGTGATATTCACAGATCCTGAATCCATCTGAAGATATTTGACCACTGAGCCTTTATCCTCAAAACATTTCTCGAATAGATTTGATAATTGTTCTGGGAGCGAGTTAGTCTCAAGAACAGTAAGTTTTGAAAAATCAGCGTTAAAAAACCTTTTATTATCCCAAGACGTATCTTGTACTTCTTCTTCCTTGTTCTTACATTCATTAAACTCATCTTTTTCACAACGATAGTCTTTATAAGAAACTGGAAGTTTAAACACTGGACTGTAGTTATTTTCATTTGCTGCAAAACGTTTATCACTCGGAATCTCTAGGACCTCAAGTTGGGCCTCTGCAAATTTAAAAATAACAAGCTTCTGTTCTCCAACCCAATATGAGCGTGAAGCTGTCACATTCATAGGGGTATTTTCTACTGAAGGAACATACACGTACGGATCATTTGGATCAGAGGACAACAAAGATTTATCAAAATTGTTCTCTTTGTAGACTTCTTTGTACTTTTTCTCTTTGGCACATCCAACTAAGAGAAGTCCTAATAAAAAGAGAGATGCTGATGTTTTCATAACGTTTTCCCCTTGATCCTAAAAGACGTAATAAAGCGCGGAATAAACCGAGGCCGTATTTTTGTTGTACAACTGAACTGTTTGATCATTACCATTCTGAAAATTTCTGATTGCTCCATCACTACTAAGTCCTGCGGCCAGAGTAATGTTGTTTTTGATCGAATAACCTAATTCGGTTATGAAAGAATAATTGTCATCTTTTTTTGTATTGCCGTAACTCCAACTTGAGCCGTAGATAAATGCCGGCTGAAGATAAAGTTTATCCGTCATACTCCAAGACAAGATCATTGAATGTGATACGCCGTAGGCCACATTGTTTTTATATTCTCGATTCTGTTTATATTGGTGAAAATTTCTAACAGCTTGCGGTTGATAGATAAATGTGACCCCAGTGAGACCAACTGGTGTCAGATTGAACACAAAACTTGGTATCAAAGCGACACCGATGTTCTTCTGATCACGAACTCGAGACTCCTCACTTAAAGAGACATTCGTGCGCACTTGCTGACCAATGGTAAGGAGTTTGCCTCTTCTCCAGAATGAGTTGTTAACCCATGCTAAAAAACCATCATTAAGGCGAGATCTCTCCTGTTGAGTGTGCTCTTGTTCAGCACTGAATGAACCTCTTATAATATGAGCGTCTTTTACGTGATAATTGAGTGTTAGACCTACACTCGTGGCCGATTTTGAATTAATTGATGATTTTTTATAGAGATTAGATTCATAACTTAAGTAACTAGTGCCACTCCAATTTACTGTTGATGTTCCAACCTGGGTCGCAAGTACATTGGCCTGAGCGAATACGCCAAAACTCATGGTTGAAACAAGAAAAGCAAATAACACTTTCTGCATAGGAAGACCCTCAGTTTACTGGGCCATCTTCCTTGTGACCAAATTAATTGAGGACTCTAATGCAAAAAGGCCGACAGTTTTTATGAATGTTGCAAAATGTGAGATTTTTACTCAGTAATCTTAAACCCACCCAACATTTTTCCCATATTTGTTTTGGGTTCAGGGACATTTCGACCCTTAGGATCTTGAATTGGGGCCTTAAAAACGATTTCGCTCCTTTCTTCTGGTACTTCAGCATCCTGAAGATAGTCCGGATAAAAAGGAAGGTCTGACTTATAAACGATTCGATCTAGATGTTTTACAAAACCGGACCAATGTCCCGTAGCTGAATCTGTTTTTTTAATAATATCAAAACTTCCCATTTTAGAATCCATAAGATCAATTAAATGAACCAGATAGGCTTCTGAAGTTTGAGGAATTTTAGGTGATCCATACTCATACTCACCATGATGAGCAAGAAGGATGTGTTTAATGTGCATCTTAGTATAATGAGGAAAGTTTTTAATTTTATATGAAAAGCGATCCACAATCTCTAGGCCCTTCACTAAATGCCCAACAAGCTTGCCTTCTTCCGTATATTCAACGTTGATTCCATCAGTTAGCTCATAAATTTTACACAAATCATGCAAAATACAACCAGCGACAACGTAATTTCCATTGAGGTGATAATGACGAGAAAGGATCATGGCCAGTTCGGTGCAAGAAAGGATGTGCTCCAGAAGACCGGATTTATAGGCATGATGGATAGATTTTCCGGCCTGCCACAATTTCAAACGGCGTGCGATTTCTGGATCAGTGATGATCATTTTAAGCAGATCACGGATATAAACATCATTAAGTTGATCTACGATAGCTAAAAGCTTTTTATACATCACTTCAGGATCGGCTACCGATTTCATCACAAAATCATCTTCATTGACTTGATCCGGGTTAATTTTATCCATTTGCGATATGATGAATTGTCTGCGGCCCTGATAAAAATTTAGTTTGCCACGCACTCGGACAAATGAATTTTTGGAGATATTTTTTTCCATCTCCTCTGAATATTGCCAATATCGTGACTCAAGATCGCCAGTTGAATCTGATAGAATAATATTAAAGTACTTACGTCCGTCTTTACCTTCCATCGTATTAAATATTTTCACAAGGAAAATGGATTCAATTTCTTCTTTACCTTGTAGGTCTGAAACAAAAAGCTTGGTCATGATTTGGCTCGCGCGTTAAGAGGTCGGAATAAGTAAGCCAGAGTACACGGAAACCCAGGAATCCGCTACACAAAAGCTCTAGAGTGAAGTATGGTGAAAACACTTAGAATGCATTTATTAAGAATCAAAATTCGGTCGTCACAAGTGACATGAGGAGTCTTATGAAAAACGTTAAAATTGGTATCAACGGTGTAGG
>CAMCZE010000145.1 GCA_945885655.1 Bacteriovorax stolpii
AGTCATCAATATTTGTGCCCTCAAACATAACAAGGAAGTTACAAGACGGCCTCCAAAAACTCATATTTTAACGCGGATAGAGTGTCAAAAAACATCTTTCTGTATGACATATCAGACATGGCCGCTCAACAATTGGATAAGGGATTTAAAATATCCAGATTTTCAACAAGACCTATTGTTAGATTAGCGTTCAGAGACGATGATATCTCGTGCGCAAAATCTTTGACTTAAACTGGCCAGTAGGCCTGGATTCATCCGGGATGAGAAAATAGATCGTTCTTTTTTTCTTATGGTTTCTTTAACACAACAAACAACGGCACGACTTAACTACGAAAGGAGTTATGGATGAAGTCTCTGATCGTTCTCTTCATGTCCCTTGCAAGTCTGCATGTTTTCGCTCTTACCACCAATGAGATGGCCCCTGTTTTTAAACTCCAAGGTGTTGGTACAAACAACCGCGACGTTTCTCTATCAAATCTTAAAGGCAAAATCATAGTCCTTGAATGGCTTAATCATGGCTGCCCGTTTGTAAAAAAACACTACGAGTCAGGCAACATGCAGTCCCTTCAAAAAAAATACACCAAAAAAAATGTGGTATGGCTCTCCATTATTTCTTCAGCTGAAGGCAAACAAGGCCATGTCAATACGGCCGGTGCTATCAAAAATAAAAATGCTCATAAATCTTTTGCCACTGATATTCTTTTGGATCCAAAAGGAAGAGTAGGAAAACTTTATATGGCCAAAACCACACCCCATATGTTCATTATTGATAAAGAAGGCAAACTTGTTTATCAAGGTGCGATCGACGACACAGCAGATACAAACACAGAGTCGATCAAAGGATCAAAAAACTATGTTGCCCAAGCTTTGGATGAAATGCTTGCGGGAAAAGCAGTGTCTACCGCAACCACAAAGTCTTACGGTTGCAGTGTAAAATACTAAGAGATTCTTCGGTTCTGACCTAAACTGTCAGAACCGGAATTATATTGATCTCAAGAGATTTTTAGCTAAAATAAAATAATTGAGCTCACCCGTGATAAGCGTTACAAATGAGATTCCCTTAGGACAACTTTCAAGGAGGAAAGATGATCTTCAAGTTTACATTATTGGCCATGGCCCTGAGTTTATATTATGTGGCCCAGATTATTCAGTAGCTTTCTCAAAAAGAAACACAAAAATGTCTTTGCTCACTACTTTCACTGGAATGAGTTCTTCTTTGTAACCTTCTTGGTTCATCGCATGAATAAAAGTCTGTAAGTACGCACGTCCAGGATCTGAAAGCAGGATTTTCCCTTGGGGTTTTAGAAAACGAATAAGACCCAAGGCAACCTCCCTAGGATGTTTACTTTCGTAAAGAACATCAGACCCCATAACGATGTCATATTGGCCTACGTCAGTTTTATCCTGACGCCAGTTTAAGCGCTGATAATGACAATCAACAACTGAATGCCGACAATTTCTTAAAAAATACTCTTGTACTTGAGGATGAAAATCAGTGGCCAGAACTTCTGCTCCTAAATGTGAGGCCACAATCGAAGGCAAACCAAGGCCGCAGCCAAGTTCAAGAATTTTTCGTTTTTTTATAAGTTGAGCATGATCGGCCAGGTAGATGGCCAGACCCTCGGCCGCAGGCCAGAGGATACCAAAATAAGGACAGAGATCTTCAGCAAAGGGATCACTCTTCTGACCATCAGACATTGAGTCACATAAAAGATCAATCGCCTCATCTAAATCTCGAATGGTTTCAAGAACAAAAAGTTTACCCGCCAATGTGCGCTGGCAAATGATTGTGGGATATTGAACTTTCATAAAAAAGATTCAATCATCTTGTCACAAGGAATGACCAGTCTTTTTCTTCATCATCAACGACTGAACAATATCCTGCTTCTGGAAAGCCCTCTGACCCGCAGGTCAAAAATGAAGGAAAAGTTGAAAGCTGTTTTGACTTAAGTTCAACACTCAGTACGTCCATATTAGTGGGTTTGTACGAAATCATTTTCTGTCTTGAAAGTGTGACACCTGTTTTATTATCAATACAGGCCTTTTCAGAAAATTCCAAAGATTTTGTCACATCTACCTCTACGCCACATAACACACCTTCGTAATGATCATCTGCCAAAATAATTCTGAATTTATTTACACTGATTCTTTTAATTTCTTTCAGACCTCGAGTTGCTCGAAGGGAAGTCTCAAATGAATCCATGGTCACTCTGTCATGGGCCTCAAGAAAGGCCTCTTTATCCTCCTCACCCTTTCTTAAAACAAAATAACCATTTTTATTTTGTTTTAGATAAATCACTTCTTCTTTTCGTGTAACTTCCAGAACTTCTTTTTCGCCATAGAGAGTGACTATTTTATGTCCTATAGGAAGTTCAAAAACTTGAGGATGGGATTTCACGGCCAGAATAAATTCTTCTATGCCTTTAACCTCAAGTTTAGAAGAGGCAGGGATTCTATATAGCGATGGAGATGGAGATGGAGATTTATTAAGAACTGCCATCCAACTGCTCACTCTTTTAAGCGGTGTAGAGTATTTGGGGGCCTGAGGAATTTTATGGGCGCAAGAACTAAGTATCCCCAACAAAATGGTAACAGACATGGTTTTATAGATCATAGAAGTCCTCCTAAAAGATAAGAGCTCATCGGTGGGAGGGGGAAAAATCTTGACTAAATTAGTATAAGTAGCGTTAAACATTAAAAATCCTAGGCCCTTAGGAAAACGATCTCTAGTCGCAACAGGGCCTACTCATCTAAATCTATCCTCCGTGCTCTTTAAGTTTTTCTTTCTTTGACGTTCTTATTTCGCCCTGGTCTTAATAATACCTGCTGAAAAGCGAAGCTTTTCAAGGGCCCACTTCGGCTTCATTTTCTTTTAAATTTCACTCTATTTCCAAAGTGGATAAAGGTAAGCTGCTAGAATGGGGATCGATTTAGATGCATGGGCCTTAACTGTTAGCCTAAGTATTTTTTCTCAAATGCAAACCACTCATCACCTAATTTATCAATTTCATTGGCCGGCAGATCCTTTAACAACGAAGTTATTTCAGTTGGATGCACACTACCCCCTTTCTTTTTTAGAAAACGAATCTTGACCATGCCCGTACTCATAAGTTCACCTTTTAAAATGAATCTTTGTTCGATAAAAAAATACTTTTCATCATAACCTCTAACTCTGGTCTCAATTGTAAATTTATCCCAAAGTTTTAGCGAACGGCGAAACTTGATCATTTCACCGGCGACGACTCCATACCAACCATTTTTTTGGCAAACATCAAAAGTACCATTTCTAAAAATCATATCAATGCGACCAAAATCCATGAATGAAAAATACATACCGTTATTTACATGCATAAGGAAATCCAGATCGATGGGAAAAACTCTCATCTGAACTTTAGTCACTTCTCGTAAAGCGGCCTTTGGTAAAAAATTTTTTTGAAGAAAAATTAACAAAAATCTTAAGAGCATATGCATATTAGCGCTCCAGGATTCCAGCTACTCCCATTCCCCCTGCAGTACAGATACTGATCAAGATTCGTCCTTTGCCTTTTTGTTTAAGGATTTTTGCAGCAGTAGAAATAATTCGTGCACCAGTGGCAGCAAAAGGGTGACCCAAGGCCAAACTTCCACCTTTCACATTTATGTTTTTTGCATCAATCGATCCCATTGCTTTATCTCTGCCTAAAATATTTTTACAATAATCGCTCGACTCCCAGGCCTTAAGTGTACATAAAACTTGTCCTGCAAAAGCCTCATGGATTTCATAAAAATCAAAATCCTGTAGAGAGAGTTTATTTCTTTCTAAAAGACGGGAGACTGCAATCGTTGGGGCCATAAGGAGTCCAGCTCCATGAACAAAGTCCACTGCGGCGACCTCACAGTCTACGAAAAAGGCCAGTGGTTCTAAGTTATTTTTTTTGGCCCAATCTTCTGAGGACAAAAGAACAGCAGATGCTCCATCTGTTAATGGAGTCGAGTTACCTGCAGTCAGAGTGCCCGTGCCTTTTGTATCAAAGGCCGGACGAAGTTTTGCTAATTTTTCTAAGGTTGTTTCTTTTCTTGTGATGGTATCTTTTTTAATGTGCTGAAATTCAACAATCAGATCATCATGAAATCCCTCTTCATAGGCCCTGGCCGCATTCTGGTGAGACTTATAGGCCAATTCATCTTGAGCTTCTCGAGTGATTTTCCACTCTTTAACCATAAGCTCACAGTGATCCCCCATGGAAAGTCCTGTTCTGGGCTCTTTTACGGCAGGGATTTGAGGTTTAAGAAGTTTGGGATTAAATTGGGCCAGAACTCTAATCTTATCTCCCATTGATTGAGCATTCTGAAGCTTAATCAGCCAGTGAGTGAGTTTTCTCTGACCGATAAGGGGAATATCCGAATTTGTATCACTACCTCCGGCGATCCCACTCTCTATTTGTCCTGAAGCAATTTTTAATGCAATAAGATTAGCGGCCTCAAGTCCCGTTCCACAAGCACGCTGAATATTAAGTCCCGGTGTTTGATGAGAAAGTTCACTACCTAAAACCACCTCACGAGAAAGGTTCCAATCAAAAGGATGGTTCATCACGGTCCCTGCAATGACATCTCCCAAAAGTTTTCCTTCTAGGTGAGTCTTTTTAACGAGATCGTTAAACGCTGTACTTAAAAGATCTTGGTTAGACTGGCCTTGATAATTGGTCATAGACTTCACAAAAGGAGTCCTTGATCCATTAAGAATAGCAACTTTACGTGAAAAACTCATCATGACGTCCTTTTTGACAACCGACCGGTCGGTAGGGTATCATACATCATAAGGGGAATTTACAAACATGTCTACTACCTCCACAAAAAATCAATTGTTACACGAGGCCAGTCGTATGCTGCTCTCTAAAGGTCTCAATGGTTTTGGCCTGCAGGAGTTGGCGACGAAGTTAAACATTAAAAAATCCAGCCTCTTTCATCACTACCCTTCAAAACTGGCGATTGCTCTTGAACTTTATAGATATTATCAAAGCTCCTTTACTGAATGGGCCACCTTGCATGAACACTTAACACCTGAAAAACAGATTCTATCCTATGGCCAGAAACTGACCTCTTGGATCTGTGAAAAAGAAAGAGTTTGTCCCGTAGGTGCACTAAGCCTTGAATGGACTTTAGTGGATGCTAAATTAAAAAAAGAAATTAAAGGCCTTCATGATCTTCATCGTGAGTGGTTGACCCAACTTTTTAAAAAAATTCATAAAAAAAGTGGTCTACGCCTCTCCGTTAATGAGGCAGTCCTTACCACCATGGGTCTTATTCAAGGCAGTATTCAATTGGCCCGTATTCATGGTGATACTGAACTCGTAAATAAAAATCTTAAATCTCATTTAAAATGCATTAAGGAAAAATCATGAGTCTTGCCCTTCAGCTTCGCCAGAAATTTTTAGAAAAGGCCATTCGCTTTTATGCACCTTTTTTAGGTGCGGGAGTAAGAGTCAAAGAAATGAGTAAGGACTTTAGATTCTGTAAGATTGAGATGCCACTGACTTTTTATAATAGAAACTACATGGGTACTCAGTTTGGAGGATCTCTCTATGCAATGGTGGATCCTTGGTACATGCTGATGCTTATTAAAAATCTCGGGCCAAAATACATTGTGTGGGACAAGGCCGCGAACATCCGTTTTAAAAAACCAGGTCGTGGCACGGTTTGGGCAGAATTTAAAATTAATGATGAGATTATAAAAGAAATAAAAGACTTAGTAGAAGAAAAAACGAAAATAGACTATGTCTTTCATGTCGAAATAAAAGACAAAGAAGGAAACATCATAGCTGAAGTTGATAAAATTCTCTACATTCGCAAAAAAACATAACTGATTTGGAGCTAAACGGCCTTGGCCATGTGCTCAGCTTCCGGATAATAAATTGACCATCCCTTAGACTTTTTGGCATAAGTGATTTTTTCACCACTATCCAAAGTGCCAATGAAGCGCTTTCCATCGGAGCTTTCAGCTTGAATTGTGAAATATTTAATTTGATGAGACCAGTCATTAAAACGAACTTTCAGTTCTTTATTTCCGTCTTTGCTTTTCCAGATCTGCTCCAAACTCAAACAACTCATACACCCTCCTTGGGTACAAATAACACCTTCATTATGCCTTATATTAATATTATTACAAGATGAGTCGAGTGATGGGCCTGAAGATTTCCTCAAGAGCGGGACGCTTTAAGAAAAAGTTGGTTTCTAGTGAAGTTTTACTAATAGAAGCGGGCCCTCTTGAGGCCAAGCTGGCCCCTCTTGTTGCCACCTATAAATCTGGCCAACTCAGTGCAAGTGAATTTACTGCGGCTTACCTCATCACCATACTCTCCCATCGGAATCCTGGTACATGGGCAGGGGCCAAAAGAGCGAAGTTAAATACTCCACATCATATGCCCACCTTATTAAAAGATTTGCCCCTCAAATTTGAACCTAATATTCAAAGACGTCTTGAAGGCATAACAAATCTTGGTGATCTTTTCGCACAGTTCGCTTTTAAATCCACTCCAGAGGCCGTAAACCGGGCCATTTTGGCCTGGTCTCATGGTGACTATAGGTTAGAACTCATGTTCCGTATTCCGACACCTCAGGAAGTATTAGACCAACAAAAACAAGGCCGCCGATGTGTCACTGCGATCGTACAGGCAACACAGCTAAAAAAATATATTCTGGGTCAAAGAGATGCATTAAGTTTTACCATGCACGATCTCATTCACGCTGATCATTTTTATCATCATAATGACTCTTTTCAGAGTCAATTAGGGCTTTATGCATTGTTAGATTTTTGCATGAAGCAAAATCATTTTGAAGAACATCTTAAGCTCAACAAATTTCAAGATGAGTTTGAATACCTTATTGCGGACATGAATGCTTACGCCGTTCATCTTCTAAAGTGCCTTAAGTCGGCGTTGATTTTTTATCATCCTGAAGGCGAAAATTTTTTTGCCAATTGGGTTTTGAAAATTACAACTGATCAAAATGAACAAGATGCCCTCTTAGAACTTAATACGCAAACTTACGATGAAAAAAAACAAGACGCCTATCTACTAAAACTTTTAGAACGTTATAAACTCACTCGGCCAGATATATCGCCGAATTTTTCTCATTCTCACTGACTTCCACCTTCGTAATCCAAGCTCGGTCACCATAAAGTTTTTTTAAAATTTTTGATGCTTCCAGATAAACGTACTCTGCAGTACCTTCCATTCCAGGATTGGGCAGAACTCTCAATTGTAAGACCCCATCCTGATCAAGTTTCTTAAACGTTTCAAGACTTGGATCATCCTGGGCCACTAAAAAAGTATGGTCAAATTGATGTTCTAGCCATTTTTTGACTTCTTTGAGCCCACCAAAATCCACAACCCAACCCTCAGGCGTTAACATTTTAGCGGCAAACTCAAAATAAAACTCACGAGAGTATCCATGTACAAAACGACAATGAGATCCCGCTCGCCATTGTCTATGGGTACAAGGATAACCAGTAAAACGTTTTGTAGATTTAAATTTTTTAGGATCCATGGGCATGCCTTTAGTTAAGATACCCTATCATGGCCATTTTTTAATTGGATTGCAAGCTTCGCCAGGCATCGGTTTTCTGGCGTTTGTTTTTGAGCACTCGCAGATAATTCTGCGCGGCCAGATCTGCCCCCAAATGCATAAAAAAACGTCGTATAATAAAGGTTTCAGGCGCTTCAAG
>CAMCZE010000146.1 GCA_945885655.1 Bacteriovorax stolpii
ATTCAATCTCTGAGGAGATTCATTAAAAGACATGTTCGTTGAAGTTTCTCTGAGTCTAAACGACTAGGTAAGTTTTTGAACTCTGCATTTGTGAGCAAATATTTCATATCACCAAGGCCATGAATCAAAATCATGGACTTTATATTTAAAAATTCAGTTTGGTCTTAGTCATTTTCGGGGTAAACCCAGAGAGCTTAGTAGATCCTTGGGAAGCCTTCTTTAAAGCAGCTAATTTCACTCCTCCGGCCAATTCCTTGATTGTTAGACCCTCATCATGAAGCCGTGCCAGCGTCTTCTGTTCCACCTGGAACTTATCTTTTATCCACTTCTCTCGGTATAATCAAATAATGGATGAAATTGCTTGAATTCCTTGGCCTAAGTATACAAAAGGGCCAGATTTCTCCAGCCCTTCATATTTCTTCGTCTTAATATTTAGAATCTAATTCGTAGATCAGTGCTCAACCTTGAGGTCACAAATTGTGACCTTAAGGTTTTTAGTTTAATCGCCTTTGAGACCAATCTTCTTCCTCTTCGGACTTAAGGGTGGACTTATGTATTCCTCTATAGAGGTGAATACGTGGTCCAAATATGGATCAATACAAATTCAAATTTTTACTCGAAAAAAAATCGCACAAATGTCGCACAAAAATCGCACAACTTTGAAATAGTATGAAATTTTCTGAAAGATTTGAGGTCCAAGCAGCTGAACTTTGAATTAGAAAAGAATGCTAAATGCCTGATTATAAGTTGTTGATAAAATAAAATCGGACTTTAAATTCACCATATTGTTGCGATTTCAAGTCCGATTATTTTGGAGGAGACGAGCGGATTTTATCTGGAGGCCAAACAGTTTTACTTTGTGATTTATAGAAGTGTTTTATATTAAATCAATAACTTAGACAGACATTCTTCAGTCATTACTTTTATGAGTAAAAAGGATTGCACTCCCGTTTACTCATGAGTAAAATGGAATTATGTCCAAATTACCGATGCGCAAAATTACTCCGTTCGTTATTGAAGATCTCAAGAAAAAAATGATTTTTCTTGGGGGACCAAGGCAAGTGGGAAAAACAACTCTGGCCCAAAGTCTCATTCCAGATTATCGCGATGAACACCCCGCTTATCTGAACTGGGATTCACTCGATGATAGAAAAAAAATAAAGGAACGCATCTGGCCCAAACAAGAAAAACTCATCGTCTTTGATGAGGTCCATAAGTTTAAAAACTGGCGCAACCTCATTAAAGGTTTTTACGATACCCTCAAGAACACTCACTCTTTTCTCATAACGGGTTCCGCAAGGCTCGATCATTTTAAAAAAGGTGGAGACTCACTTTTAGGCCGCTACCATTATTACCGCCTACACCCCTACTCACTGCCTGAGCTAGGACTCTCTTCTGAAAACCTAAAACTTCTTTTTAAGTATGGCGGTTTTCCAGAATCTTTAAGTGAGGCCAATGACAAGACTCTCCGAAGATGGCATCAAACAAGACTTCACCGCTTAGTCAAAACTGACCTAAGAGATCTAGAAAATGTAAAAGATCTGGATAAGATGGAGATGTTAGCGGAAGCTCTACCTAATAGAGTTGGTTCTCCTCTCTCAGTAAAATCTCTCTCTGAAGATTTAGAAGTTGACCCTAAGACCGCTAAGCGCTGGATCGAACTTCTCGACTCTTTATATTACTGTTTTCAAATTGCTCCCTTTGGTTCACCAAAAATTAGAGCGGTCAAAAAAGAAAAAAAACTTTATCTTTGGGACTGGAGTCAAATTGAAGAAGAAGGGCCCCGATTTGAAAATATGATGGCCTCGCAGCTATTAAAATACTGCCACTTCTTGGAAGACACAGAAGGGTATAAAATGGAACTTCGGTATATCCGCGACACTGATAAACGCGAGGTAGACTTTGTCGTCCTTAAAGACCGCAAACCTCTTTTTGCCGTTGAATGTAAACTTAAAGATCAAGCTCCCTCATCTCACCTTTACTATTTTAAAGAGAGAACAAAAATACCCCTCTTTTATCAAGTCTCTCTCGAAGGTCACGAGAGACAAGTTGCAGATGGGATAACCATCACGTCATTTATAAATTTTTGTAAGCATGAAAAAATGAGTTAAAATTTTTCAATTCATCTCGATGAAGTAAAAATAAAAAGCCACTTCAATAAGCGACTTTTTGAAAAGGAATCCCATAAAATTCCATGGACTTAGAATCTTGGTATTCCAAATTGGAATGTCAAGATTCAAGAATTTTTAGTTGCCTTTAATACCAAGCCTTTTTCGATCTCGGGGATGATTTGGAAGCTGCTCTTCTATTTCGGAGCTTTTCACATGACTGATTTTCTATTGGCTGATCGAATAGCGAAGGAAATATAACTCTAGACCTGGATACCAACCATTAGTCTAGTTTACAATCAAAGAGAACGACGATCTAATGAAGTTCATAATGAAACCTTTATTGATAATTCTTTTGTTGGCCCATCTCGCGATTACTCTTTTTTCCCTGAAAGATGCGAGTATTTTAAGTCCATTTCCCCCTTTTAAAGAGATTTACGTATACCAGATTTTTTCTGACTTGCTCATTTCGATAACCTTGGCACTTATCTTCATCTATCGTGAGTTAAAGAGAAAAAAGAAATCATTAAAGCCTTTTGTTATTTGTTGTTTTGGGACGATGTTGGCAGGGTCGTTCTCACCCTTAATATATCTAATAATCGACAAAGAACTTTTCAAAGACTGATCATTGATACTGTTGTTGAATATTAAAACAGAGAATTCGTAGGGCCAAGAGACATCTTGGCCCTTTGTATATTTAGGCCAAAGATATCCAAGCACGATGTTTCTTAAAACCATTAGCTATTGATGATTTTAACTGGAAAATTTTGCCATTTGAAAATAGAGGACAAAGACATGGTAATCTTTAATGAGATTTTATGTATTTAATAATCCTTCTCATGATTTCTAGTATTTTTTTGTTCCAAGTAAGGTCAGAGGACCAATTAAATTGTATTGATGAAAATTCCACATTTTTTGACCTAGTCAAATTTATGAAGATCAATGATGTTGCAAATGAGACCTATATCCCAGGTAAACGATACTTAGGAGACTGGCCCCTAGATTCAGGTGCTATTATTGATTCATCATGCTTTAGAGATGCCAAAGACGTAATAGATCGAAAAATAATCTACGATAGATTTGAAATTCTCACTCGCCATATGTTGCAAAAAGTTAATGTTTGTATGGAGGACTATGGTTTCGAGGATTTAAAAAAGATCCCATCTGTTTTGAGACGAACCGATTTTATATGCAAAGATGGTGGTCGTGATTTCGCAGCTAAAGCGCGTACGACCCGTTTACGTCCTTTAATTGAATTTAATAGATCATTATCATTAAGCCTTCCTATTCCTCCTGTTGACTATAGTGGATCTGATAATTATCCAAGACCGATGATAGAAATTGTTATGATTGAGAAAGATGAGTTAAATAAGTACCCTGACTCAATTCCTGCTCTCAATTTTATACTTCGTAAAGATATCGACCGCAGTATAACATTAAAAGAAGACGGTGCTGAATATTCAATGAATTTAAAAGAAAATCTTGCGCAGGTCATTTTTCATGAACTTTCCCATCATACACATAGTATAGAGAGCCAAAATTGGCATAATAGTTGGCGACAGGAAGGTATTAAGCAAATCGGAACAGAGAAATCACTGTTTGAAGACAAGGTTTATTTTCTCAGTGCTGTATGTTTCCCACAAAGTAAATATGGTGGTCTATTTTGGAGCAAAAATGGAGCAGCCCAAAGTTTAGAGATATGCAAAAAAGCTTTAACTCACAGCAACTATAAGGCGAGAAAGCTAAAAGATGAGTCTGATAGGATAAATACTATTTGTGAAAAAATTGAAGCAAGGTGGAGAACTAAAAATTTAAACCACTAGGTTTAATTGCTACCGACGAATAGAAACTTAAAAAGAATCAATCTGGCTGTCGACAAAATCGGCAACCAGATTCTAAGCTAGAAAGCTTTCTTTCCCTAAATCCACTTCAAATATTTACAACCATCTTATAAATTAATTCCAGCTTACTAGGCGCCATTTTCCTTAGACATGCAATACATTCGGCCCTCTTCTCCAGATCTGAATCTTTCCCTTGGAGAATATTTTGAAAATCCTCCTTAGAAAAATTCAGTCCCGTCATGAAATTTATCCAAATACTCTTTCGTAATTGAGGCCCTTCCATTTTCAGTATGATTAACCAAGGTAGCAGATACACCTATCACCTTGGCCACATCTCTAAGTGTCGAATTTCCGCCATTGTGTACCACCTGATTTCCACCATTCTGTACCACTCAATTTCCATCAAAGTGTACCACCCGATTTCCTAGGAATGTGTACCACTTAAGCACGCTAAAAATTCGGCCTTAACCTCCATGAGACAATTTCCTTACAACTAACAAGGAAGTGACTTCATGGCCGCTAAGGAGCTAGACGTGAGAAAAGTTGACGAAATTAAACGCCTTAAAAAGATGGGCTTCGGGAAAAGGAAAATCGCTCGTACTCTGGATATCCACCGTGACACTGTCACAAAGTACTTTGAAGAGAGCTCTTCGCCAAACCAAGACATTAAAGAGGGGCCAATTCAACCATCAGATGCATGGGCCGGCTCGATTGACTGGCAAGATATACGTGAGCAGATGGAACGAGGAGTCTCGCTGAATGTGATTCATGACGAGATGTTAAAGAAAAATCTTATTTCAATTCAATACCCCGCTTTCTGGAAGCAACTTCAGAAGCGAGCACCTAGCTGTACGGCCACGATGGTTCGCGTTTTTGCTCCAGGTTCAAGAATAGAAATTGATTACTGTGATGGAATTAACTTAATAAATCTGGGAACCGGCGAAATTATTAAAACAGAATTTTTTGTAGGTGTACTTTGTAACAGCCGCTATACCTTCGCTGAATTTACCATGTCACAAAAGTCAGAGGACTTTCTTTCTTCTCATGTTCGGATGTTCAATTTTTTTGGAGGCTGCTCCCAACTTCTATCGCCGGATAATTTAAAGTCTGCAGTGACTAAGGCCCATCGGTATGATCCGGTAATTAATCCGGCCTATACAAGACTTGCGGCACATTACGGGGTGGCAGTTGTACCAGCAAGAGTGAAAAGACCTCAGGATAAAGCCATTGTCGAGAGGACTATACAGATTTTTCAACGATGGTTTTTTATCTGCGTTAGGAATCGAATCTTCAGATCACTTCAGGAACTAAATCAATGTCTGATGGAATATCTGGAAATGTTCAATAATCGCAAGCACCGTGTCTTCGGAAAGTCCCGACGGGAATTGTTTGAGAATGAAAAGTCGCATCTCATTCCACTTCCTGCGAATGATTATCAGGTCAGTACTTACTCACGCGCCAAACTGTCCCGAGATTGCCATCTCAGTTTCGAGCAAAACTATTATTCTGCTCCTTATAAACTGAGAGGTTTGGAGCTTGAAATTTGGGCGACTCCTACGAGTGTAGAAATTTATCATGACGGCGAAAGAGTTGCTTTTCACGGAAGATGCAAAACTACTCATAAATTTGTGACCGATCCGAAACATTATCCACCAGGGCAAGAAGCTTACGCAGATGAAGATATTCAAAAATTAAAATCATGGGCCAATGCAATCGGAGCAGCAACATCTTCCCTTGTCGAAGATCTTTTTTCTGGCCCATATCCATTAAAGAATCTTCGTCGAGTCCAGGGCCTTTTGGGTCTCTCAAAAAAGTATACTCGGGAGAAACTGGAAGCAGCTGCGCTGATTGCAAATAAATTTGATCAGAAGACGATTCAGTATTTGGAGCGAGTGATAAAAACTAATCAAAACGGGTTACATCCCAAAGGAGAAGAAAAAATGACCCGAGAAGAGAATCCGAACTTGAGAGGAATCGATGAAATACTTTTACAATAGAGAATGGAGGAAAAGATGATTGAACAGACAAAACAAACGATGCTGGATCTTAAACTCTTCGGAGTATTGAAGACACTGGACCAGAGAATAAATGAAGCCTCGTCTCATGGGTGGGGCCACACGGAATTTATTTCTTCACTGGTTACAGATGAGAAACTTTACAGGGAGGTCAGTCGCGTACAGAGGAGAATTAGAGCTGCTAACTTTAGAACTGATGCCACACTCGAAAGAGTCGATGTGACAGTGAAGAGAAGCATTACGAAAACACTTATCAGAGATCTGATGAGTTTGTCGTACCTAAAATCTCCCCGAAATATTTTAATCACTGGGCCTACGGGAGTGGGGAAAACTTATCTTGCGACTGCGATTGGCGAATATTCTTGCAGGAACGGATTTGCATGTATTTTTATCGGAGTCTCTGTTTTTATAGAGAAGCTTTTAATGACGAGGGCCGATGGGACTTATCTGAAGTATCGGGAACGTTTAATAAAAACTGACCTGCTTATCATTGATGATATAGGGCTAAAAAAAATCCCACATGAAATCGTGATGGACCTACATGACATTCTAGAAGAGCGACAAGGAAAAACAACCTTAATCACAACACAGTTGCCTTTGAAAAACTGGAAAGAAATTATCGATGATGAACTGGCCCTTGATACGATCGTGGATAAACTCGCACACGGGACACTGGACATTAAACTGGAGGGTGAATCTTACAGGAAAACGAGGGCGAAAAAGGAGTAACTTGACATTCAAAGTGTACCAGTGGAAATTACAAAACCAACTGGCCGAATCTACGCTGAAATAAGTGGTACACTTTCATGGAAATTGGCCGGTACACAATCAGGAAATTCGACATCTAAGTGAGAGTTCTTTTATCTCTCTCAATCTCTTAAGCGCCTTAGCTTCAGCACAATGAATTTTAATCCGACTTCTTCGAGGCATAATTTTTCTCCTTTTGAGAAAGAAAAAATATGGTGAGTGGTCCACTCCCACTCAGTTGTTAAGCGAATAAAATTCATGAGCTATACAACTGAGTGGTGTCGACAAAAGAAGCATTTTGGCTTAGAGGTTTTTGCTTTGATTTATAAGCCAAAAAACAAGCCAAAATAAGCCAATGAGCGAAAGTCTGAGACAATCTAGGACAGGATGAAACTTAGACGTGATTTGTAACTAATCGAAACCTAACGATGTGATATTAATAAAAATAAAAAAGCCTCTGAAGAAGTTCATCCAACAGAGGCCTTATAGATTGGAGGAGACGAACGGATTTGAACCGTTGGCTTTACGGTTTTGCAAACCGTTCCCTTGGACCACTCGGGCACGTCTCCATATTTTTACATTTTTAGAGACAAAATAAAAAAGGACCACCAGAGTTTCGGTGATCCTTATTAAATTGTCAATTATTAGAGAGACTTGAGACCTTGTTTAGGCCTCTCGGATAACGTATTTATCTTTACCTGCGTCCACCATCTCTTTAAGTTCTTTACCTACTTTAAAAAATGGAACTTTTTTTGGACTGACTTTAACAACTTTTCCAGTTTTAGGATTTCGGCCCTCATATGCTTTGTAATTTCTGTTGGCAAAAGATCCGAATCCACGAATTTCAATTCGCTCATCATCAAAGAGCGCCTGAATCATACTATCAAAACAGATATTTACAATTTTTTCTGCTTGATGATGGGGAAGGTTCGCTTGTTTTTCAATAACTGCAATTAAATCTGCCTTAGTCATGTCC
>CAMCZE010000147.1 GCA_945885655.1 Bacteriovorax stolpii
CCTTAATTTACACACACACAACGAATCGAAGACAGGAAGTGCTTCGAGCGAGAGACAAGGAGGACCCTATGTATCTTGCCATCGCAGTCGAATCAAAACAACATCCTAAACATCAAAGTGAGTACCGGGTCTGGTATTTAGATGTCGATGCAGCAGGACATGTTGTTGGGGTAGGAGTTAAAAGTAAAAAACAGGTTATCGAGAGCCTGTTTCAAAATTACCGCCAGATTGGAAAATCAAATTGGCGCGCTTTCCGGAAAGGAGCGGAGAAATCCACGCCTGTTGATCTTTTAGATTTTGCATCGATGAACATTTTGGAGAACACTCATTTTGGTAATCTTCCATCCCTCAATGAATTTCAAAGTGTGCTCGACACATTGCAGAGCCGTTTAGAACTGCGTTCAATCGCATAACAACTATTTGGGAGGGGAAAACACAACTCCCCTCCCTCTTTTTTTAAAACTCCGCAAAATTCACTCATCGTTTTTAGCTCAATATGGTACTTGATACTGTACTCACTATAATTTTTGTTAACTATCAAACTTCAAACGAAGTTAAAGGCGCATGTATGCAGACGATGGCAATTATTGGTGCTCAATGGGGTGACGAAGGAAAAGGAAAACTCACAGATCTTTTAGCTGAAAAATGTGATCTCGTAGTTCGTTACCAAGGAGGCCATAATGCTGGCCATACAATTTGGGTGAATGGCCAAAAAACAGTACTTCACGTTATCCCTTCAGGAGTTCTCCACCCACACTGCTTATCTGTGATTGGTCACGGAGTGGTTCTTGAGCCAGAAAATTTTCTCACTGAACTTGCTCGAATTAAACAAGTCACAAAAGTTTCTCCTGACAATCTAAAAATTTCATCCACTGCAACTGTCATCACAAGTTACCACAAACTTTTAGATGCCGCCCGTGAAGCACAGGGTTCTGAAAAAATCGGAACAACAGGTAAAGGTATTGGGCCGGCCTATGAAGCTAAAGTCAGTCGTCGTGCGATTAAGGTTAAAGATCTTTTAGATAAAGACACTCTTGTTCGTCGTTTAAGTAACGGCTACGCAGAAAAGGCCATCATCTTTAAACATCTCTATCAAATTGATTTCCCCACCATCGAACAAGAAGTAGAACGCCTGTATCGTTTTGGTGAAACTTTAAAAGATTATGTGACTGACAGCTTTGGACTTATTGATCAAAAACTTTCTCAAGGTAAACGTGTGCTTTACGAGGGTGCCCAAGGGATTCTTCTTGATATCGATTACGGAACCTACCCATATGTCACTTCATCTTCAACGGCCGCTTCGGGGATTTTTACAGGTGCCGGAATTCCACACCACAAACTTGAAGAAGTCATCGGTGTGGCCAAGGCCTATACAACACGTGTCGGAGAAGGCCCTTTCCCAACCGAGCTTCACGACGAGATGGGTACCCTGATCCAGCAAAAAGGAAACGAGATAGGCGCAACAACTGGAAGAAAACGTCGTTGTGGATGGATCGACATCCCCCTACTTAGATATGCCGTAAAATGTTCTCAATTAAGCTCTATCGCTTTAACCAAACTAGATATCTTATGTGGTCTCTCAGAACTTAAAGTTTGTTATGCCTATGAAGTGAACGGTAAAACAGTGGACTGCGCCTATCCAGGAATTAACCTTTATAACGCTAAACCTCTTTTTAAAGACTTTAAACCCTTCAACGATGACTTTACAGGCAAACCCTCACAAGAGCTCCAGAACTACATTAACTTCATACAAGAGGCCGTAGGCATCCCTGTAGGGATCTATGCTTATGGTCCCGACCGTAATCAGATCGTTTTTAGAAAGGATTATTTCTAACGCTCAAAATTAAAAATGTCTTTTTAAAGAACTCCGCCACAGTAATGAGTAATCCTTACCTGGCGGAGTTCTTGTTTTAGGGCCTTTCCCTTATGAAACTGAGTAAAAATAAAAAATCTTCGTTTAGTTTTAAAAAATTCTCTGCATTCTACGTACTTTATGTTTGACAAAATTCTTCAGGAACATTAATTTGTAGACCTTCGTTTAAGTGGTCTCGTAGCTCAGTTGGTTAGAGCATCTCCCTTTTAAGGAGAGGGTCCTGCGTTCAAATCGCAGCGAGATCACCACTAACGAAAATCAAGAGCATATTTCCGGTTTTGCTCCCATCGTCTAGCCCGGTCTAGGACATCGCCTTTTCACGGCGGTAACAGGGGTTCGAATCCCCTTGGGAGTACCAAAGTTTTATAAAAAAAGCCTCGCATATGCGGGGCTTTTTTATTTCCCTTACTTCATCTGGATGAAGTGAAATTTGTATTTTTTACAGGTTTTCCATTCAATAAAAACTAATAGAGAATATAGGCATGATTAAACCTAAACTAGAAAATTTTAAAAAAGCTCTTAAAACTCTTGATGAAGCAATGGTAAAACCTCCTGCAAATCTTCTGGAGCGGGATGGAATTATTCAAAGATTTGAGTATTGTCTAGAAGTCTCATGGGGTTCGGCTAAAAAAGTATTAGAATATCAAGGATCCAAAGTAGACACACCTCGGAACATCATAAGAGAACTGGCAAAAATCAACTGGATAAATAATCCTGAGGATTGGATCGAGTTTTTAGATGCTAGAAACAAAACAAGCCATCTTTACCATGAAGAGGTTGCCAACGAACTTTTTAAGCTTGTCCCACTCTTTTTAAAATGCTCACACCAGCTTTTAGACACCTTGGAGGAAAACCTTAAATGAGATTGTATGGTCTTAAAAATGATGAATTAAAAACCGTTAAAGACCTCTTACAGAAACACTTCGGAGATCTCCCTGACGTTAAGGCATATCTGTTCGGATCCAGGGCAAAAGGGAATCAGAAGAAATATTCTGATGTAGATATAGCAATAAAGACGAAGGCCAAAGATATTTCTAAACGTATTGCCCTCTTTCAAGATGACTGGGAACAAACTAACATTCCTTACAAGGTAGATGTCACTTCATGGAAAGACATTTTTAAACCTTATCTTCCCGATATTCGCAGGTCAAAAAAGATCTTATGGTTACCAGAAGACAGAGAAGTACATCCATGGCGCATATGTCCTTATGGACAGCATTGGGTTACTAGGCACCCTCGATATCCAGTTACAAGACAAATCCAAGACGTTGATGGCCACTGCAGAAAAAATCCGTCTGCCAAAGACAGTTTAAAAGGCGATGAAATCATTCTTATTTCTAAGTACTCTGCTTTTCAGGAGACTACGCTTTTACCACGACCTTACTCAGGCCAAGAAAAAATACTTAACCCAGATCAACACGACGTTCTGATTTCGGGATGGTGCAAGTATTGGAATGATGTTCTTAAGCCTGATATTCTAATTGATGTAAACTTTGTAAAAGCACTAATGGAATCTGAGTCTAGATTTAACACTAAAGCACTTGCTCCTAATAAAAAAAGCATTGGTCCAGCAAGAGGCCTCATTCAGATTACCGAACAAACATGGAGAATTTTAAAAGATAGGAAAGGCGAAATTAAGGATCACTATGTTGATATAAAAAAAGAAGAACTTTTTGATCCTAGCATTAATATTTGTGCAGCTATCAGGTGGTTATTTAGGAAAAGTGAAATACTGCAAAAAAGACTTTCTCGCTCACCAAGCTGGGTTGAGACGATTGCCGAATACAAAGGTTTAGGCCCAGACTTGAAAAAGAATGGTACAAAATCAACAAAGATCATGAATGATTTTGAGTATATTTATAAAAGATATCAATGAGCAAATATCACTATTTAACCATAATATTTTTCATTTTTCCTTATATCGCCAAGCCTAAGGACTTCAACCGGAAAGTTCCAAGTCATCAGATTACGGCTGAATGTGACGCCCAAGAAGGTGATGAAAGAGGCCCATTTGGCATTATCTATAAAGAAGGAAAAACAACACATGATTTCCTTGTTATGACTGGAGTGTATTATGAAACCTGTAAGGATTTAGAAAAAAGGATTCATCTCCTTAAAAAAAGAAATTCTTACCTTGTACTCCAAGGTAGCGAAAGTGCTCCCATGAAATCAAACAACTACATTTGGAGATGGAAATCAATTCAAACAATATCGGGAAAAGAATGTATCAGTTATTTTGTCAGTGATTGCGAGTAGCTGATCTAACCCAAATCCGCGGATAACTTCTAAGATCCTCCCAAATTTCCAAATTTACTTTTTCGTCGTCGTGTTCTGTCACCACTTCTTAGCCCCCTATATACTCTGGACACTTTCCTAGAAAGTTTTATTATTAAAATAAGGGGTGTCCATGAAAGACATTAACATACTGAAAAAATTGAATTAATCATCACCTATGCTAAACTCTTTAAAAGAAGGGAATCTTTTATCTTTAAAACATTTATTTTAGTCGTCATTTTATTTTTTTCATCATGCTCTCATTTATCAAGAGAAGAATTGATTCAATCCTTAAAATCTAAGTTTAATACATCTCCTTATCCAATTGTTCAGGAAATGGAAGGAGCTAGATATAACGAGAAGAATGCAAACCAGGCTTCGTTCAGTTTCGACGATTCAGGTACCTTCTTATTTTCGCCAGGTGATTATTCAATTCCTGTCATGACTTATTGTATGAAGTCGTCAAGCTCAAGCCCTGAGGGGCATACATATACGCTCGATCAACTGAAAGGAAAGTTTGGACCTATTATAAAAAAGCTTAATCTTAAAGCTCCTGCTCACTTTTCTATATCTGATATTCAGATCCTCCATTGGAGTTTACTATCAGGTTTATCTTACGAAGAAATGACTGAAGAGAGTCAGAGGATCATTGATCAAATCGTTCCTGAACATAGAAGTGAGCTTAAAAAATCTTTTTTAAGTTCTATGGAAAAAAAACTTGATGATTTATCTGAGCTATCTAATGGAAAGACACCCACTTTACGTGATATTCCTTATCTCGAAGGAATGAGAAATTTCAGGGCCAGACTTAGAGAAGTCGGGAACGATTACGAAGAACTTCGTCGTCTAATTGACACGACCCCCACGAAGAAAAAATCAATTGAGACTCCTTGGTCAAAGATATCCGAAAACATCTATGCTCGTTTTGTAACTGAGGGTAGTTTTGAAGACATTGGATTTCTACAAGTAAGAATAATCCCTGAAACAGGTAGGACAATTAATTCAGAATCACAAAAAAGATACTCACTTGATGTTACTACATTTGTTGCAAATCCAAATGATTCAAGGGTTCAGCCTTTATCGTTCACTCCACTATACGGCATGGCCGGAGTCATCGCAACATCCAGAATAGCAGCTAATCCTCGTGCTGCTGCCTTGCTTTTTGCTCTCGCACTCACAGCTTATCCCATGAATTGGGATGACTTCTTCAAACTGAAAGAAATGCTTGAAGACGTTCAAGACAAAGATGTCCAAAAACAGATCGAAAAAGGAAAAGGGACACTTCGGAAAGAGCATGATGAACTTGAGAAGCCTCTCAAAGAGGCCGGAATTATTTCAGGAAAAGATAAAAAGCACAGTAAAGAAAAGGATGAAACAAGGGACTACAGAAAACCGGGTGGTCTAGGACTACTCGAGAATGATTTTGAGAAAATTAAAGGAACGCCTTCAAAAGCTGACGGTTTTGATATCAAAACTCTACCAGATGGAACAAAGATCTTAAAAAGACCTACTGGAAGTAAAAATGGTCCAACATTAGAAGTCCAACCTTCAAAAAATGATCCCAGATATCCCGATGATAAAATCCGAGTGAAAGTGAGGTATCCATGAACTCCGCTGATACAAATGAAACAAGCTGTGCCTATTGGGAGACTCCTGTTTCAAGTCTCGAAACCTTATGGCTATCTAACCAGCTCCACACAGGGTCTAATAACTATTTCTTTTTCGAAAATGGCATATATGACCACGTCAAATTTATATACGTCTTAACCATTAGGTCTCTTGATGCCTTTAAGCTCTCTGATGAAAGCGATTCCTCTAAGAGGATAAGCAAGCTTTTAGATAATAAACTTCCAGAGAACAGAAAGTGGGCCAGATCTTATAAAATCTGGAATAGCCCTTATGCTTTGGAAGCCTCCTACACACTAGGCATGACTTCCAAAGAATACGATGAAATGGAAAAGTTCCAATTTCTAATAGTTACTCAAGCTGTAACTATAGAATTTGTGACCAGTGCTACCCCTAAATGGGAACTATATGAGGGAATGAATCTCGAAGATCTAGTCATCCAGTATTTGAAAAAGGATGCTTCGGAATAGATAATCCTCAGGAGTGCCCCCGGTTTTTGGAAAGTTGACCAGTAGAAATTCAAACAATTAATCAGAAAGATTCTATGAAGTTAGAGTCTCGGGTACGGAAAAGAAAAGTTCCATGAGATCCAGTTATTCACCAGAGTTCAAGCAGTCACGGAATTTTTCAAGATATATGTCGCCTAAATTTTTAGGCTGCTAGTTTTTCTTCCTTCTTTCTTGGATTCAATCAACAGTTTGATACTTGTCCCAAGAGACATATTCGTTGCAGTTTTTTTGATTAAAGATATCACCAAAGTCTTTTAAGCTGTAAAGACTGCTAAAGATACCTGAATAAGAATTTTGAACAGTTTTCATAGAAGATTCTTCAGCCTTTGAATCTAGATTTTCAGGGGTTAACACTGATGGATTTTTAAAATGTGAGCCAACTCTGAAGTAAGCTTCTTTGCATTCGGGAATTTGATTGATGAGCATACGTCTTTGACCATCAAGCAAAGCGCTATACATGTTACCGTGAATCTCTTGGCAATATTCTATTAGTGCACCTAGATAACGACCATGGCCAACATAAAGAAAATCTAGCACTTTAAAATAATTTGTCTGTTGATTTGAGCTAAGTTTTTTTATAAAGGAGTTGTTTTTATTTTGAAGGTTTTCAGAATAGAGAATTGCGATTTCTTGGGCCGTCTTTCCACAATAATCGGGATTGGCCGATAAAAATGCGTAAACTTTTGTACCAGGAAAAGGGATTTTTTTTCCTGTGCAGACTCCTTCAACAGGACGAGATTCAGAGGATTCATAAAATTTCTCATCCGTAATGTTTTTTGGCTTTTTGGGGACAATACTCATATTATTTTTACTAGGATGTAGAAAAAAATATTTTTCGAATTTCCCAAACTCATCTTCCAGCGCCTGGTACTCATCTTGAAGTTCTTTACTAAGTGTTGCCTTAAAATTGGCCGGAATTTTCAGGAGTTCTGAGTAATCTTTTTTATACGATTCATTTAAGATATATTTGTTTGAGATTGATGAAACGTACTCATGATCATCTATTTTTACAGATACGACATCTTTTGGCGGCTTTGTATTCGCTGGATTTCCTAGATCTTGAAGAGCATGTAAAGACTCGTGCGCAAGAGTATTAATATAACTTTCTATCGTTTTAGGCGCATTATGCTCTTGAATACAGACTCGGATTTCATTAACTGGGTAGGGCCAGTACATTCCCGCTGCATAATTGCCTTCGCATTTAGGATCACTGCTTGAATAAAAATTAATTTTAGTATCTACACGTTGTGTATCAGAAAGTATTTTTTTATATTGGGAATCGTTTTGCATGCGATCCATGACGCTATTTTTTATGAAGTCTACATCTTTTGAAGTTTGTAAGTCGATTTTAAGATTTTCAAAACTAACTAACGATCCTTTTAGGTGCTCAT
>CAMCZE010000148.1 GCA_945885655.1 Bacteriovorax stolpii
TACATTCTTACAGGCAACGACAGGCATTTTGGCACTGAACTTTAAATTCATGATAAAACATAAACACCACTGGCCACACAGACTATAAATCGATTAATCACGAGTATATCGGGAGAATCTATATGAAGAAGACTTTAAACCTACTATCACTCTTTTTTGTTCTTAGCTGCAGTAATAGCTATGCTTACACCAAAGGCAAAACCTATAAACTGACAATCCTCCATACTAATGATCATCACGGACGTTTTTGGCCAAATAAAGATGGAGAACTTGGCCTCGCTCCAAGAGCAACTCTCATTAATCAGCTTCGAGAAGAAGCTAAAATTCAAGGCAGTCACGTACTCCTCATAGATGCGGGAGACATTAATACTGGTGTTCCGCAATCTGATCTTTTAGATGCTGAACCAGACTTCAGAGGGATGGCACTTCTAAATTACGACGTAATGGTTATCGGAAATCATGAATTTGATAACTCATTAGATACAATCTTTAAACAAAGAGAATGGGCCGGTTTTCCATTCATTTCGGCCAACATCTACCATGAATCAAACAAAAAAAGAGTTTTCCCTTCACACATTGTGAAAGAACTCGAAGATTTAAAAGTAACTATTTTTGGCCTAACAACTTCTGATACCCCATTAAAAACGAATCCACTAAATACAAAAGGATTAGTTTTTGTTCCTGCAGTAGAAGAAGCTAAAAAACTTGTTCCGATTCTAAAAAAAGACACAGACGTTTTAATCGCTCTCACACACATGGGTCATTACCCAGATGAATCTCACGGCTCTGATGCTCCAGGTGATGTGACTCTTGCTCGACAAGTTGATGGAATTGATCTTATCGTTGGTGGCCATACTCAGAAGCCACTTTTTCAGGCCGACATTCAAAATGGTACGACAATCGTTCAGGCCTATGAATGGGGAAAATACGTGGGAAAAGTTGAATTTGAATTTCTTGATGGGAAACTCACTCTGAAAGATTACAAACTCATTCCAGTAAACTTAAAAACTTCTGAGGTTAAAATTCAGGCCGATCCGTATGTTGAATCCATCCTTCGTCCCTATAAAGAGCAAGGCGATGTTTCTCTTCAAATTGAACTTGGTTCAATCGATGAAGAGTTTATCGGAAGAAGAGATGTGATTCGTTTTCAAGAAACCAATCTTGGTAATCTTGTAGGCCAGGCCTATAAAACAAAACTTAAAACGGACATCACTGTTATGAACTCTGGTGGTATCCGTGATTCCATGTATGCGGGTAAAGTGACTTATGAAACAGTTTTGATGGTTCTGCCTTTTGGAGGTGAAATCGTAACTTCTCAAATGAATGGTGCCGAACTTAAAACATATCTAGAGACGATTCTCTTCACATTAACACCAGGAACAGGAAGTTTTCCCCAACTGGCCGGAGTCGATATTGTTGCCAATAAAGAAGAGAAAAAAATCAAGTCACTTCTCATTAATGGCGAGAAGTTATGTTTAACAAAAACATACTCACTTGCCTTACCGGAATTCATCGCTGTGGGTGGTGACAGATTCCCTACTATTAAGTTTACCAAATCTGGTTATGTAGATGCGGATCTTTTAAGGTCTTACGTTTTAGATATTAAAGATATCAAGGCCCGTGATTACGCTGTCAGAAACTACATTCGTTACGAATAGGAAAAAAAACTGCATTAACTAAAGACGGTGTAAGTAAAACACCCTCTTTAGTTATTCTATAACTGAACTTCATGATCTATCGAAGGGATTAAGTAATTTTCAAAAACGATGACGAAATTCTGAAGGTTAAGTGTCATACGCGAACTCCCCAAAGAAGAGTTAAAAACATCAAGACATTTAATTAATAGGATTGCTAACTGCCTTATCTGATTTTGGTAACTCGATAACAAACGTCGTATTCGGTACGTCCTCTTGATAAAAAAGTCGCCCCTTGTGTTCTTCAATGATTCCACGTGAAATGCTTAATCCAAGGCCCGTGCCAACACCTACGTCTTTAGTCGTGAAGAACGGTTGAAAAAGTTTTTGTCGAACCGCTGGTATGATGCCCTCTCCACAATCGGTGATGGAGACACGAACTTGTTGACCTACTTCATACATCTTAATTTTGATCCAAGGATGAGTGTAACCGACCGTTGCCTGGTACGAGTTATTAATGAGGTTCAAAAAGACCTGTGAAATTTCAATCGGTCGGCAATAAATCTGAAGGTCTTCTTGCAAGAACTCAATATCCAAAGCAGTCCCATTATTATTAATACGCTCTTGGCAAATATCTAAAGTCTCTTCGATAATTTTTTTTAGTGAATAGTTCACCTTCTCATCCATGGACGATTCACGAGAGAACCGACGCATGCCACTTACTATGCGTGAAATACGGGCCACCGTTTGATCCATTTTGTGGATGTACTGAAGTAATAAATCTTCATTCAATGTGCGACGTGATGAATGGCGTTTAAGAAGGTCTATGTAACCTTTAATGATACTAAGTGGGTTGTTGATCTCGTGAGCAATGCCGCCGGCCATTTCACCTAAGGCAGAAAATTTAGAGGCCTGAGTAAGGCGCATTTCAGCTTCTTTGCGACTAGTGATATTTTCTGCCATAAAAATAACACCACCAATTTCTTGATTAGCATTTTTCCAAGGTTGAATTACCCAACGCAGCCATACTTCTAAACCTGGGGCCATTTCTAAAAGATCCTCATCTTTGCTAATGGTCTTACCTTGCTGGGCCAGTTCCATATTGGCCAGCCAATCTGATCTAAAACCATTTTTAACACTGATACCCTCTTGCGGTTTCCCAAAATGTTGCCATTCTTCACTCCAACGTGAGCTAAAAGCGAGATAATTAAAATCTTTATCAAACATTGCTACGGGAGTTGGAAGAGATCTTATCATCGATTTTAATTGTTGCTCAGAGGTGATCAAACTTTGTTCCCACTTTACCATGGGTGTGACATTAACGTTCACGCCAATCATACGCAGGGGTCTGTGATTCTCATCTCTTTCAATGATGCTTCCGCGATCAAGGCACCATTGAATGGTACCGGACTTAGTTATCATGCGGTAGTGGCACTCATATATGGCCGTCTCACCACGCAAGTGTTTATTGAGCTCTTCAAAAACAAAATCAACATCTTCAGGATGAAGAACTGATTTAAAAGTTTCTAAGGATTGAGATTCCTTTTTAATGTCATATTCAAGCTTACTGAACCAAGTGTTATTCATCACGAGATTGTTCGTCACAAGATTCCAATCCCATTTTCCAATCTGTGCCGTTTCCACAGCAAGATCTAAATTGATATTACTTTCTTTAAGTTGATCAAGTTTATGATTGAGTTCTTTTTCTAAATTATCAATTTGGTAATGAAGCTCTTCTTCATGAGCTTGCCTTTTTTCTGATTCTAAAAATTGGCCAATAAAATCTGAACAGCTGGCCGTAAAATTTTTATCATGGATGTCCCACACTTTCTGGATTCCCACTGTCTCACAACAAAGCACCCCTAACATTTCTCCATCAGAAAAAATCTGAGTGTCCAACATAGAACACACATTTAATGGCCTAATGTAATTTTCTAATAATTCTGAAAGTGAGTCATCAATTAACGAATTGCAGGAATCTAAAAAACGAAATTGGGATATTTTATCAAAATATTTAGTCAGGTCTTTTTTATGCAGTAAAGTTCCTTGAGTGGTATATCCCCCTTGAATAAAGGTCAACTCTTCATGTAAAGCTTTTTTATCCGATGTAAGAAGCCAGATCCCTACCCTATGAACGTCCATCGTTTCTGTTATTTTTTTGCAAATAATATTAAATGCCCGTAAACGTGAATTACGGTGAATCTCGGGATTTTTGTTCAACCAGCTTTGAACGAGATGGTACCGTTCGAATTTTTTTGTCATGATATCTAACGCTAACATTTCCTCATCGGTTTAACCTTTGAAAAAAGAAAGTGTAATCTTAATAAATATTAAGATTACACTTCGAACTATCTAAAAAGCTTTAATCTAATGAAGACCGGCCCGTCGCAACAATGCACTCACATCTGGCTCTTGCCCACGAAACTTTTTGTAAAGTTCCATCGGATGCTCAGTGCCACCCTTTTCCAGAATGTTCTCACGAAACTTCTTGGCCACATCGCGGTTAAAAATTCCTGAGGTTTGGAAGAACTCGAATGCATCAGCATCTAATACTTCGGCCCATTTGTAAGAATAATATCCAGCCGAATATCCTCCGGCAAAGATATGAGAAAAAGCTGTGGAAATACAGGTGCCAGGAATTTTAGGAAAAAGATTGGCCTTATCAATGGTTTTGGATTCAAACTCCAATACATCTTTAACAGAGTCTGGATCGCTAGAATGATAGGCCATATCTAAAAATGCAAATGAGAGTTGTCTTAAAGTGCCTAAACCTTCTAGAAAAGATCCACTGGCCTTAATTTTTTTTACCAAATCGTTAGGGATTTTTTCACCCGTTTCGTAATGGACAGCAAAAAGGTCTAAACAATCTTTTTCTAAAACCCAGTTTTCCATAATTTGAGATGGTAGTTCAACGAAGTCCCAGAACACACTGGTTCCAGAAAGATCACGATACTTACAGTTAGACAACAGGCCATGGAGGGCATGACCGAATTCATGATAAAGAGTCATCACTTCATCTAATGAAAGAAGTGATGGTTTTGTTTTTGTGGGTTTTGTGAAATTACAGACGATCATGATATGAGGACGTTCTACCTTACCTTGGTAAAGTCCTTGCTCTTTAATGCCTGACATCCATGCTCCTCCACGTTTAGTAACACGTGGAAAGAAGTCAGTATAAAAAAGTCCTACAAAAGATTTTGTCTCTTCATCATAAACTTCGAAAGTTCTGACGTCTTCGTGATATTTAGGTATGTTAAAAATTTCTTTAAAACTTAAATTATATAATTTATGAGCTACCTTAAAAATCCCATCAACAACATTCTCAAGCTTAAAATAAGGTCTAAGCATTTCATCATCAATATCTAACTCACGTTTTTTAAGAATCTCAGAATAGAAAGCTGAATCATATCGTTGAAAGTCCTGGATACCATCCAGTTCTTTGGCCAAAGCTTGAAGTTTTTTATATTCCTTTTCAGCGTGGGGTTTGGCCTTAATAAAAAGTTCTTCTAAAAAATCCATGACCTTTTTAGGAGACATGGCCATTCTTTCTTCCAGTACATAATCAGCGTGAGTGTTAAAACCCAAGATTTTGGCACGTTCAGTGCGGATTTTTAAAATCTCTTTTAATGCTTCTTGGTTATCATACTTATCGTTAAGCGCTTTTGATGAGTTGGCCAAAAATATTTTTTTTCGAAGCTCACGATTTTTTGCATAGGTAAGGAATGGCAAAACCATCGGAACATCTAGACTGAAACACCAACTACCTATTTTTTCTTTTTTCTCGGCCAACTCTGCTGCAGCTTCAATGACTGAATCAGGTAGACCATCTAAATCTTTTTTATCTGTTATCTCTAACAAATAATCATTGGTCGCTTTAAGAACGTTTTGTGAAAAAATCAAAGTTAGCTTCGCCATTCTCTCATCGAGTTCTCGGACACGGTTTTTTTCACTATCAGCAAGGAGGGCCCCATTCCGAACAAAAGACTTATAACTTTTCTCAATAATCGTAAGTTCTTCCGGCGTGAGTGTTTCTACAAAACGAGAATCATAACATGTTTTTATTTTAGAAAAAATCACTGGATCCAATCCTATGTCATTTCCAAAACGAGTGATGGTCTCAGTGAATTCTGGCGAAATTTTTTCTAAATCTTCAGGACACTCAGCAGAATGTAGATTAAAAAAGATTCCAGCGATGTAGTCCACTTGTTCGGTAATATCCCCTTTCTCTACGATGACATGCTGAAAATCGGTTTTTTTAGATTGTTTAAATTCTTCTAACTTAAGTCGAGCTGTATCCATAGCGGCCTTAAGGGCCGGTAAAAAATGGTCAGCTTTAATTTGATCAAATGGATAAGCACCGTAGGGAGCGTTTGGTTTTTCAAGTAAAGGATTTTTCATAATTGCCTCTTTCAAAAAGTTTTTTATGGAGCTTAAAAAGCTTCAAAACAAGTCCAACCCATAAAAAGAGGAAAAGACCCATCAGTATATTAAGCATCCTAGAGGTTTGGAGATAAATCAAGACCACAGCAATCATAGCTTTGGAAAACCGGTACACGAGCATATCCGTGAGATATTTAGCACCATATTTCTGGTTCTCCCCCAAGGGTTGATAGAGGATTTCTTTTCCAGCACTAAATAATGAATAATCTGAAGCCTTCAGGTAAACATAAAATGCTGCTACTGACAGTAACCCTTGACCTGCAAAAACCATAAAACACACAAGATAAGAAACAGGTATAAATAGATGATAGTTTTTTTCTGAAACCTTTGGCAGTACGAAAGGCAGAAGAATGAATTGAAAACAAAAGGTCAAAAGATTGGTAATGGTATAAACATCACCTAAATAACTTGTGCGCTTAGAAGAGTCCAGGACATCCATTTCAAAGGCCATATTAAATTTAAAATCAGCGATATTGATGATGAATTGTGTTAGGGCAACCATCGCTGCGATATAAAAAACATATTTTCTAATTTCAGGATTATTAAGTGATGACAGTGGTGAGGATTTTTTTTCTACCTTCCCTTGAATTTTTGCTGAGGTAAATAGAAAAAGAATCCCTGGCATCATGACAAAAACAATACCTACGATCATGACTGCCATTGTTCCGGCCTCACGGCTTAAATAGCTGGTCAGAAGACCACCTAAAATTCCTCCAACGCTTCCTACTGCACCCACAGGACCTAAAATGAACTTAAACTCTTCTTTGGTGAAAAAGTTGTTTGCATAAGCGAGCATCAGATGAACTTGTAACACGATGTAAATTTCTTTCCAGACAAATGGAATATACGCGAAACTTTTTAAGTTTTGATAAAATCCTAGGGAACTAAGTATAAAAAAAAATACTGAGGCCAAGGAAACGACAAAAAAGACTTTCTGCACACTGAAGATGCTCTGAAGTTTATTACAAATAAAAATAGTTATGGAGAGAAAAAGGACGGCCCAAAGCCAAGCAGACGGCGAGGATTTTGCGCCATAAGCCTCAAAAAACAATGTCGTACTAGAGGCACGTATAAGGGGATAATTTAAAAGAACAAAAAAGTAAGCGATGAGAAAAAATAAAAGATTCTTTTTATAAGCTGCATCCCTTCGACTTAGAAGTTCAAATATTTTCACTTAGACTTTAGGTAGGTGTCACCTTTTTGTATTTCTTCAAAATCATGTTGGTGCTCAAACTGAGAAAAATCAAACGAGGTCGAATAAGATGTCTTTTTAATTTCTTCACTACAAAGATCTTTCATAAACATAAAAAAACGTTCACGAGTCTCAGTACTCATAAGGTGTTCCATTAAACATGAATCCTTATGGGCCACATCCTCATTGACACCAATAATGTCTTTTAAAAAATAAAAAAGGAGCGTGCGAGATGAAAGAATGCCGTGAACCGCCTCATGCCCGGCCGGAGAAAGAGACAAAAACTTGCTTTCATCCTCGATCACTAATTCACGCTTTTTTAAGTTCGTAAGAGCAGTAGAAACCGACCCTTTTGTGAG
>CAMCZE010000149.1 GCA_945885655.1 Bacteriovorax stolpii
ATGAAGAGCCACTTAAACTTTTACCACCTGAAGTAAGAGAGAAGTTTCTCATTGAACTCGCAAAGATTAATAAGTCTCCATATAAAGTGAAAATTAAAGGGGAAGTGAATCCAGCTTGCCGCTTCATTTTAAATGAATTTATGATTAAATATAATGGCGACTGGATGAAGGTGATGAAACACTTACGTGTTAAACGCCTCATTCTTTCAGAAAAAGATCGTCGTGGTATTGGTACATTTCAGCCTAAAGATGAGAAGAATCAAGATTCAACAGAATTAACAGGTGATATCAACTACAGAAAAATTGCGATCTACGGTTCTGATTCAGATCCTCGTGCCTTTAACTTTGATGGAGAGTTCAACATCGCTAACCGCGGAATTGTTGAATTCATCGAGATGTTAAAACTTGATGTGGCCTTTTTGTATGACCTTTTAGGTGCTTCTCAAGAACAGTCGATTAAACCGAAAAAATTTGCACAAACCAATATCGATCTTGTGATCTTAGGCCACACCAACGAACCAGAGTATAGAAAACTTCAGTCCAATGAATTTATGGAAGCTCTTCGTGACCGTACAGTTAAAATCGATGTGCCTTACATTACTCGTTTGGATCAAGAAGCTCGTATTTATAAAAAAGATTATAATAAGGATACAATCCCAAATATCCACATTGCTCCTCATACACTCGAGATGGCCTCTACTTGGGCCATCCTCACTCGTCTTGAGGAACCGAAAAAATCTGATTTAACAAAACTTCAGAAGTTAAAACTCTATAACGGTAAAACTCTTCCAGGGTACAACGAAGATAACGTTAAGGAGCTTCGTAAAGAAGCAGTACGAGAAGGGCTTGAGGGGATTTCTCCTCGATATATTCAAGATAAAATTTCTAATGCTCTGGTGAAAAACGGGCACATTGGTTGTCTTAATCCGTTCATGGTTTTTAATGAACTTGAATCAGGTCTTAAGCACCACGTCCTCGTTAATTCTCCAGATCAAATGGATCATTACCGTGAACAGCTTGCTGTTTGCCGACAAGAGTATGAAGACACTGTTAAAAACGATGTGCAAAAAGCAATCTCAGTTGATGAATCAGCGATTCAAACTCTTTGTGCAAACTATGTAGATAATGTTAAGGCCTATACGCAGAAAGAAAAAATTCGTAATAAGTATTCTAACAAGTTAGAAGAAGCAGATGAAAGATTCATGCGTGCCATCGAAGAGAAAATTGATATTCCAGAATCACGTAAGGACGACTTTCGTCGTGAACTGATGAATTATATAGGGGCCCTTGCGATTGAGGGGAAACAATTTGATTACAAGATGAATGAAAGGCTACATCGCGCTCTTGAGCTTAAACTTTTTGAAGACCAAAGAGACACGATAAAACTCACGACCATTATTTCAAATGTCGTTGATAAACAGACTCAAGAAAAAATCGAAGTGGTGAAGAGCCGCTTGATTAAAAACTTTGGTTATTGTGAAATCTGCGCCACAGATGCACTAAACTTTGTGGCCTCTATCTTTGCGAAGGGAGATTCTATCAAGTCTTAAGGGACTTTATAGAATAAAGGAGTAGCAGTGGATCATCCGATTAAACGTGACCATGCGAGATTCCGGAAAATTGTTAAGGGTAAAATCCGTGACAATCTCCGGAAATACGTCTCCCATGGCAGCCAGATCATTCCGAAGGGTACAGATAAATTTACTGTTCCGATGCCGACCATCGATATTCCTCGTTTTAAATTCGGAGACAAATCTGAAGGTGGAATGGGGCAAGGAAAAGGTGAGGCCGGTGATCCTGTCAATGGTCAGCCCGATCCTAATGGGCAACCTGGACAAGGAGAAGCGGGAGAGGGCGAGGGTCACAAAGAACTCGAAGTAGAACTATCTCTGGAAGAACTTGCGCGCATCCTGGGTGAAGAGTTAGCACTTCCCAACATTGAACCAAAAGGTAAAAAATCCCTGCAGTCGGTGGTGGATCGTTATACCAATATCGGAACAGTGGGCCCAGATTCATTAAGACATTTACGTCGAACCTATAAACAGGCGCTAAAACGTCAGATTGCTACTGATTCCTACGATCCTGAAAACCCGGTCATTATTCCTATCAGAAAAGATTTTCGTTATAGAGCTTCAGATACTAAAGTCGAAATGCAAAATGCCGCTGTCGTTATTTATATGATGGATGTGTCAGGCTCCATGGGGGATGAACAAAAAGAGATCGTGAGAACGGAATCTTTCTGGATTAACCTTTGGCTTAAGTCACAGTACAAAGACATTGAAATTCGTTATATCATCCATGATGCGACAGCTAAAGAAGTTGACGAGCATACTTTCTTCCGCACTCGTGAGAGTGGGGGAACGCTTATTTCCTCGGCCTTCAATCTGTGTAAGGAAATTATTGAAAAAGATTATAATCCAAATGAGTGGAATATTTATCCGTTTCATTTCTCCGATGGGGATAACTGGTCAGCTGATGATACTAAACTGTGCATGGATCTATTAGATAAGGTCATCCTTCCAGTTTCTAATGTCTTTTGTTATGGACAGGTTGAAAGCCGTTATGGGTCAGGACAATTTTACAAAGACTTGGTTACAAAGTATGGCCAGACCTCTGATAAGTTGATTTTAAGTAAGATCAAAAATAAAGAAGGGATTCTGGATTCGATTAAAGAGTTTCTTGGAAAGGGGAAATAAATGAACCGCACCAAGCCCATCACTGGTGAACTACTCGCTCTTAAAGAAGAAATCGAAGGATACGCGATTAAAGCTGGACTCGATTTTTTTCCACAAATTTTTGAGGTCTGTGATTACGATACGATTAATATCTTGGCCGCTCAAGGTGGTTTTCCTAGCCGATATCCTCATTGGAAATTTGGTATGGATTATGATCAACTTTCTAAGGGTTATGCTTATGGACTGCAAAAGATCTATGAGATGGTGATTAACACCAATCCTTGTTACGCTTACCTTCTGCAGGCAAACAACTGGGTGGATCAGAAGATTGTCATGGCCCATGTTTATGGTCACAATGATTTTTTTAAAAACAACGCCTGGTTCTCTAATACAAATCGTAAGATGATGGATGTCATGGCCAATCATGGAACTAAGATCCGTCGTTACATGGACCGTTACGGGGCCGATGCGGTTGAGAATTTCATTGATAAGGTTCTCTCTTTAGAAAACCTTATGGATATCAATGAACTTTTTGAAACCTCATCACTAAAGCGTCACCGCCAAGAGCAGTCTGATCAACAGAAAATCGAATCCCAAGATGATGGTTATTTAAATGATGATCGCTCTCAGGCATTGAAGTCTTTTATGCGAACAAAAGCTCGCATAAATAAACGTGATGAACCTCTTCCAAAAAAAGAAGACGATCAAATATCGGCCGAAAGACCCCTTCAAAATAAAAGTAAAGATATCTTGGGTTACCTCATCCAGTACGCTCCGATTGAAGAATGGCAGGCCGATATTATCGGCATCCTTCGCGAAGAGTCTTATTATTTCCTCCCTCAGCGAATGACTAAAATCATGAACGAAGGCTGGGCCAGTTACTGGCACTCAAGAATCATGACCGAAGACGCTCTGGATTCATCTGAGATCATCGATTTCGCCGATAAACACGCAGGTGTTATGGCCATGAGTCGCCAAAACATTAACCCATATAAAGTAGGCATTGAGCTTATGCGAGACATTGAGTATCGCTGGAATCGGGGTATGTTCGGAAAAGAGTATAATGAGTGCACCGATATGAAAGAGAAGCATCACTGGGATACAAAACTTAATCAAGGCCGAGCTAAAATTTTTGAAGTGAGAAAGTCACATAATGATATCTCTTTTATAGATGAATTCCTGACACCTGATTTTTGTGAGCGCCAACAGCTTTTCACCTATAAATACAATCCACGCACAGGCCGATTTGAAATTGACTCAAAAGATTTTCTCGCCATCAAACAAAAACTTCTCTCGCAACTCACCAATTTTGGCCAACCCATCATTGAAGTTGAAGATGGAAATTTCATGAACCGAAAAGAACTTCTTCTTTCTCATGTTCATTATGGTGTGGATCTCGATGTCAATTTTGCTAGTGAAACCCTTCGTAATCTTTATGCGATCTGGCGTCGTCCGGTGAATTTAAAGACGAAGTATGAAGAGAAAGAAGTCGTCTTTCAGTACGATGGAAAAGAATTTAAAACTATAAATTAATGTTGATGTTTTTTTTATGATCAAAAAAAAGGCCAAAGCTTAAATAAGTTTGGCCTTTTTATGATCACAAATCATTACTATCTTTGGCAAAAGAACGAACTAATCATTTAAAAGAAGTTCAAGTCCAACCCAGTTGTCTCTGAACTCAGTGAGTTTTGGTGTGGTCCAAACAAAGTCAGGAAAGTCAGTACCGGAATTCCAGTTACCATCAACGATGTTCATGTTGTTATCGAGATTTAATGTGTAAAGGAGCTCCATCGTGGTTGTCTTTTGGTTCTCTGTCCCAAAAACCACTTCCCAAGTTGGCCTAGATTCATCTGTGTAATAAAGGCTTGTGGCAACATCCACTGAATACCCGCGAGAAGTTTTTCTCACTCCAGATACCAGTCTTGATGAGAAACCACTGACAGGTTGGTTCCAGATTTCTTTTCCAGCGTCACGGTCCATCAAGAAGCCTTCATGATCAAGGCCCAATTTGTTGGCCATAAGAACGTGTAGGGCCGCAGGATTTACATCACCACCGCATCCACCCATGCCAAGCCATCTTCCGATCGAACATTTTGAACCCATCTGAGTGGCCTGTTCCTGTTGATCAGCATAAAAGTAACTGAGTAGAGCTTTGATGTCGCCTGATCCGAAAGGAACTTTCACACCGTCTTTGTTGATCAGAACTTTTGGGGTCGGCTCTTCATGATAAAGGGAAGCTGGCGCCCATCCGTGACAGATTCCGGCCCAAAGAGGTTTTCTTTTTCCAGTATAAGAAGCGACTTCGTGAACAAATGAATAAGCATAGTCGCCTTGAAAAATTGACCATTTTTCGGATGGAGCAAGACGAGCTAATTGAGATTCGCTCATGTTCATCACACTGGCCCGACCAGGAGAGGGAAGATTGTATCCAATCGGATAACTTGAATTCCAACGAAGATTGATGTTTCCAAGTTTAAATGCCCAATAGTCCCCTGACCAAGCTTTAGTGCCCGTGGCCAGTTTCCCTTCAAGTGGAAGGGCCTTGAAATTATAATTAAATTCACCAAATTCTGATGCATCTTGTGCATTACCTGCAAAAGCAGAGCTGGTGACAAGGATGAATACTAAAAGACTTAATCGTTTCATTGGACTTCCTTTGATATTTTAGGAGAGTTTTAAGTGTAACGCTAAGCGTTTTAAGACAAGAGAAATGAGATTGAGTATATATTACAGATGGGAGGTTATAAATATTTCGATTTTAGCGATCATATCCTGCCATTTTTCCTGGTCAAAAAAATCTGGATGAAACATCACATGATGGGCCCCTAATTCTTTTCTCAAACTTTTTTTCTCAAAAATAATAAATTTAAGATGAGGGAGCGGAAGCTTTTTTTTCATGATCTTAGAGTCTAAAAGTTCATCTTTTGGGTCTACTAAAATAAGAGTTGGCACAGGTATTTTATTATTGATGGTGTGAAAGCGTTTAATGCATTCAAAAAGCAGCAGATATTCCCAAATATAAAGATGATTGTAACGACGAAGAATCTTAGGAGTTTGGGAAAAAATAAAAAATGATCTTGGTAGAGAGTTTATTAATAGATTCAGAAGATGCCACTTCTTTATGTAAAGAGCAGGGGCCAAAAGAACTTGGCAAAGTGGTGCTTTTTGGGGATTTGAATCGAGCCAGAGTTGAAATAAGAGAGCTCCGTAAGAAAATGCGATGACGACATAAGGGGCATCATGTATTTTTTCCATTTTGTTGTTAAAGATTTCTTGGGCATCTTTAAAATGATGAGCTTCAAATCTCTCTGAACCATGTCCCGGAAGAGTCATGAGATGAGTTTCAAATCCTAAACGTTTAAATGTATCATTTAGAGGAGAAAAACTCTCAATAGTGTTGTTGAGCCCATGGATGATGATGAGTTTAGGGAGTGGTGATCGGAATGATTTGTATGAGTTTGTCATCCATTTCTTCTACATCGAGTTGATTCACGAAAGCAGTCTCTTTTAATGGTTTAAGTTCATCACTTTCAACAAGCTTTTCCCACTCTTTTTTATAAGGGATCTTTTCATCTCTGCGCATTGTGAGAGGGAAAGCATCCCATTGAGTCATTTGCAATTGAAGCCAGCAGTTCATGAGATCATATTGCTCACAACTTTGGAAAGCATACTTTTGAACACGGTCAGGTTTGTTGAGCATAAGATTCACAAAACTATAAAGTTGAGTGACATCAATTTCGGCCCCTCGTCGGGACATCTGAGTGATGGAATCTAGAGCTTTTGAAGCGCGTTCAAAATCACCTTTCTGAGTCAGAAAAGCGGCGACTAAGGTAAGTTTATTAACTTGATAGTCTGAAGAGGCGATAACTCTCTCAGCATACTCCTGACCTCCTTTCCAATCACCTAATAACCAGGCAAGAGGAAGAAGACGTTCAATAGCATTTTGAGAGTTATCTTTTTGTTCAATGGCCAATTTAAATTGTGCATAAGCGAGTTCATATTTTTTTCGCCATATATAGAGATTACCTTTCATGGTCTCAGAGTTGGGAGATTTAAGATCTTCAATGAAACGATAAGATTTTTTAGGAGAGCCCAATCTAAAATAGATGTGTCCCACGATTTCACGGATTTCAGGATCGCGGATATGATCCTCTGTGAGGTCTGTTAATTGTCTTTCGATCATTTTTTCTTGGTTAATATAGAGTGCAAGTTTTAAAATGATTTTTAGGTCAGAATTACTTAACATTCGAAGGCCTGTTTCACGGAACGGAATAGACGTCGCCCCTTGACGAGGATTTAGTTTTAAGTCCACTAAAGTTTCTAACCACACAAGATTACTTTCTTGAATGTTGTTGGTATTTTCAAGCCGGCAACGTGACCAATCTTCTTGCAGTTTTAGGTTTTTATCCAAAATGATGTCGGTTAGAACTTTGATTGAACAGATCTTTGCAAAATGACCAAAATTTTTAAGCTCTGGCCGGTCTAAATAATAATAGGACTTCTCATAATTACCCTCGATGAAAAAAAGAATACCTAAATATCGAAGGATCACGGGAGTAAGTTTTGACTGTGTGTAGCTGAGTTTTGTCAGATACATTTTGGCCAAACGGATCTCACCGTTTAAGATATAAAATTTTACTTTTTTAAGTTCCTTGGCCTGATTAGTCGTTTCATTCAACAGAGAGGGATTAGAGTCTTTAAGCTCTATGATACTGGCGAGGGGATTTAATTCCCAACGTCGATTGTTTGTATGTCCCATTTTCTCTTCAGGGTTTGCTTGAACCCATAAAGACAAAAAAACGGTAAAAATCATGATCATGGTAA
>CAMCZE010000150.1 GCA_945885655.1 Bacteriovorax stolpii
GGCTTGTAACTACTGTCAGAATACTTTTGTATTACTTCCTCGTAATATTTAATGGCCTCGATGGCCGGCTCAAGATCACGATCTATCGTGTCTGGAACTTGTTTGAAGTATGAATCAGCAATTTTAAAAACTACATATGGAATCTTTTCATGACGGGGATGAAAGTCTCTAAAAAGTAAGTAGGAAGCTGCTGCTTCGATGTAATTTTCTTGAAAATAAAGCACGTCGGCCTGCATAAGTTCAGCAGGGGTTGCGTAAAAGGAGTAAGGGTGTTGAGTCTTAATTAGATTTAGTTTCTCCGTGGCAAGGATATATCTTTCAGCCTCTACTAACTCTTGAGCTTCTTTAAAAAGTTTCTCCGCTTCGGTTTTCCCATCTTTGTCACTAGATGAACAGGCCACAACGAAGAGAAGCATCAACAAATATTTCATCATAAACCTCATAAATTAACAGAAAGGTCTTTATAGACTTCTTTAAATAAAAGTTTAAAGAAAGCAATAAAAGGAATGATCACAATCATGCCTAATATCCCACCAACCTGTGATCCAATAATGATGCTCACAACTACGATGATAGGATGTAGATTAACAATTTTTGAGACCAATAGCGGGAAAATTAAAATCATATCGATTAGGTTGGCCACAGTATAGACCACAGCGACACCCAAGAGGCCAGCACTAGGATTGTTTGATAGAAATACAATCAAGACTGCTGGAACTACACCAATTAGAGGCCCGATATAAGGCAAGATATTTGTCACGGCGGCAACAAAACCAAGAAGAAAAGGATAAGGAAAATCATTTATTAGAAGGCCAATTGTGACCAAAGTTCCCAGGATCGTGGCTTCAATAAATTTCGCCATGATATACTCACCAAACTTCGTATTAAACTGAGTGAAAAGCACGTAAGTCTTTTCAAAAATGGGATTAGGAATTCCCTCAAGAAACTTAGTATTAAACTTTCTACTTTCAACAAAAAAGAAATACAGAAACATAGGAACCAATAACAACCATTCAAAAATAGCTGAAAGATAATCAGGAACTCGACCTAAAAGAACCGCTCCCTCACTTTCCACTTTAGCCATAAGATAAGTCACAGGATCTAAATTCAATCTAATTCCAAAACGTTCAAAAACCTTAACTTTAAATATAAAAAACTTTTCCTGCAAGAGTTTTTGTGCTTCAGGAAGTTGTCTTGAAAGTTCACCAAAATCAGTGTCAAAATTATAAAGAGTGGCAATAAGCGGGAACAATGAAAAACATATCAACGAAATAATAAGAACGATATAAATCCATCGTTGTTTTGCCGTTCCTTTAGTCAGTCTTAACGTTAATGGACGCGACATGAGATAAATTATATAAGCAAATCCAAAAGGAACAGTTAAGCGCGGAAATAAAATGGCAAAAGCCACTGACGCCATTAAAAAAACTAAAAAAAGAATAAGCTTAATTCGTTGCTGTCTTTTCATAGTTTAAACTCTTTGCTCAAGCTCTTTAATACGTTTTTTAAGGCCCACGATTTCTCGGGTGATCTGACCCATACGATTAGCCATAATAAGAGCGGTTTCACGTAAAAACTTTGCTCCCACAACAGGATAAAGTTTTAACATGCGATCCAGGTCCGGTTTAAAGATACCTAAAAGAACAGTATTTTCTGCTGCAGTCACTGATGCACTTCGACGGTTAAAATCCTCTAATAATCCCATCTCCCCAAAGTATTGCATCTTTTCCAAACGAATAATGAACTCTCCTACATCGTCTGGCTGAGAAAGATGACTAGAATAAACATTCACAGCACCGCTAAAGATAAAATAAAAACCATACCCGGAATCACCTTGCTTAAAGACGACTTCATTAGTAGTGAATTCTCGACGATGAAGAAACTTAGTAAAGAGACGTACTTCGTTATCCGAAAAAGAATTGAGAACTGAAATCTTACGAAAGAAATCATGATAACTTTCTTTTTTGTGAAATGAGATAGGACTTGATTCCCACATGTACTTGAGAAGAGGGATGTCTAGTTTTTCAGGAAGAGCTTCACCTCGAGCAATTTTTTCCATAGCATCTTTTTCATAACTCATGAATTACTCCAAAACTTTTAAATCATTTTTTTTTATCCAGCCCTGAAAACGAGAAGGATAATAAATCTCGCACCAGTCACCTGCTTCTTTGGTCATCACCAACACACCAACAGGCAATTCACCCTTTTCTGGAAAAATAACCGATGGCCCTTCTCGAATAACTAATGCCTTTGTGATAACTGATATGGGCCAGCTTTTAATCCAAAAGTTCAACATTAATGGTGCTAATACTAAAAATAAAAAAAGCGCTAACCCTTTAAGGGATGCTCCTCTCTTTAATTTAATTAGTCCCACAATTAAACACACTAAGCTTAGACTTGTCAGCCAGCCCTGTGACGCAATTTGGGCACCCTTTACGGCATAGTCTGTCACAGAAATTGGTTTTTCAATTCTATTAATTTCTAGCTTTGATTCCACGATTTTTTTATTTAAAGAAAGATCCTTATGGCTTACGCCCATCTTCTCGGCTAAGAGAAAATGAAAACGGGCTTCTGGCCAATTTTCAAGTTTGGCAAGAACCGTGCCCATATTATAATGCCATAACATTGAAGGTACTTCAGATTTAGATTTCTGAAGTGTTTCAAGCGCACTAACATAGTCCTTTTGCGCATAATATGTCTCAAAGGTTTTCAATACGTCTGCGATGGTAGTATCCTCCAAAGGTGTTGAATATTATCCCTTATCGTTCTGAAATAAATCAAGGATAACAGACGCATGATACCTTGGATAAATGTTTTGCTAAAAGAGTCTCAAAATAAAGTACAAATCTTTGATTTGCGTGCTGACGCTCCACTCTTTAATATTCAGCATCCTTTAGCATTAAAGGCCCGGTTGCAATTTGAGAATGAGGCCGACGCCACTCCTCCTAAATTATCCATTCCTGGTTGGAACCTATACTGCTTTAGACATGCAGATGATCTTCGAAAGCTTAACCTAACAACAGATATTATCACCGCAAGACCACATTTGGTTTTTAAGGCCCTTCAGAATAACCCTTCGTTATTAGCTTTTGATTTCTTTGATTTAGGAGCCTTTCTCCTTTCCAAAAATGAACTCCACCTCAAAGAAGAAATGGGAATACATCTTTACACCTTGCCCTATTGGGCATATTACGCAGTCAGTCCTGAAATTTGGGGCACTCAAGGCAAGTGGATCAGATTTCATGAGCGACTCCAGCTACTTTTTGCTAAATTTAATTTATCAAGCTCTGCAAGCTGCCCTGGACAATACCATTTGAAACCCGAAGCACAAAAGTTAGAAGTTTTTGGATTTTTTGGGACACTAGAAAAAGAGCACTACACTCTTACTTTCCCTTGGACTTTTCCTTTGACCGGTTTGATTCAGCTCGAAAAAATAGTCGCTCAGGAGTTTTAAATGTTCATTCTTCGTTCAGTTCAGGCCAAAGATCTTAAAGATCTTTATAAGCTAAGTAGCATCATGGTTTTTATCAATCTTCCTCAAGACGAAGAGCTCATTAAAACCAAAATCGAAAGCTCCATGAGAAGTTTTAATAATCCAAGCTCAAAACTAAGCGAAAATTATTATATCTTTGTTTTAGAAGACACCACCGCCGGGGAGATTCTTGGTGTTTCTATGATTCATGCCCAGCATGGCACAGAAGAAGAACCGCATTTTTATCTCACGGTGGGGCAAGAATCTAAATTTTCTCAAACCATCAACACTGGCTTTGTTCATGGAACTTTAAAGCTTGGTTTAGAAACCGATGGCCCCACTGAAATTGGTGGTCTCATTTTAAATCCGGAATACCGTGGTCACGAAGAGAAACTCGGCAAACAACTTTCATTTGTACGCTTTCTTTACATGGCAAAAAATCCAGGAAGATTTAAAACCATGATTCATTCTGAGCTTATGCCGCCGCTTGATAAGCATGGAAATTCTCCACTATGGGAAGCTGTCGGTCGCAGATTCTTAAATATGAACTATGTTGAAGCTGATATACTAAGTAGAAGTAATAAAGAATTTATTCTGAGTCTTTTTCCAAGTGAAAATATTTATCAAACACTTCTTCCGATGGATGCCCGCGAATCTATTGGAAAAGTAGGTAAAGAGACCGAGCCAGTTAAAAAGATGTTGGAATCCATTGGTTTTAAATACACTTTTGAGGTTGATCCTTTTGATGGGGGACCACACTATCGCTGCCCACTAAAAGAGATTAAACCGATTAAAAACAAGATGACCGGCCTTCTCATCACTAACAAAGCTTATGATCCAGCCCAGGCCAGGAATGTTATGATTTCTCTAGAACATCCAGATTATGATTTTTTTGCTTTTAAAACAAAATTGCAGATTCACGGTGATGGTCAAGTTTCACTTGATCCTAACTTGGTTAAAGATTTGGGAATTAAATTACCACAGAAAATTACAGCAATTCCTCTTTAGGCCTGTTTTTTATTTACTAGCACGCCGCCAGTGGACGCAAATTTAAGTTTTTCTTTCCCTGATTCATCATGGGTTTTTACCACATACATTTCAGTAGAACGTTTATAACCTTTCATTGCCTCAATCTTATGTAACGAACCCTCTGCACTCTTGGCCATGTCTCTCTGCCATAACAAAGCATCTGCTGATAAAATTCCAGGAGTGTGTTCTTCAAGTTTCTTTTTCGCCTCTTCAGCTTTCTCAATATCATCATTGAGCATGAGCTCTTTAGCCTCTTTAAGCAGGTCCTTTTTAGTAAATGGAATCACTTTAGCATCTGGCCCCTGGGCCTTCACGCTTTCCTCTACAGGGTGATCCTCCCAAAATACGAGTTCTTCACCTGCAGCCTTCTTAAGGCCTGCCTGGCGTATATGTATGATTTCAGTGATCCGCTGAATGTCATCTAAGCCAATAATTCTCAAAGCTTTGAGGACAAAAGATTGTTTGACCATTTTAGAAACCCCCTCCTTGACCATATCGGTCAAGAGTCTAAAAAACTTGAGTTTTTTAATAGGCCAAAAACAGATCATCAAGTCTTATAAAAAGGTTCTAGACAATAAATGATGACGAGTTTATAAATGACAGACCTTTTGACTTTAGTTGGGAAGTGGCGCAGTTGGTTAGCGCAGCAGACTGTTAATCTGTTGGTCGAGAGTTCGAATCTCTCCTTCCCAGCCATTTTTTTTGGCCCGATCCGTTTTCTCATTCTCCATTTCAGTCTTTTCAAACATTTCATAGAACGCAGGATTCACTTTGATTTCTATTCGAAAATCCGCATGAACAATAACCTCCGCCATGAAGGCTTTGAGGAGAAATTTCTTGTCACTATTTAAAAAGCTCTTCGAACTCAGAAAAGAAACCTTGGAACATTTATAGGAAGGTCTTGTCACACATTTTTGTGGAAAACATTTCATCTTTAGTAAAAGCCATACATCTTTCCCCACAAATCAATCACAATTCTAAAGGTATGTAGATGGAAGGAAGGAAGGCCCAGCTTGCGAGAAGAAAACTATCTATAACATCTCCTCTGGGCAAACTTCCGCCAGTGAATTACGATGAGCATATCCTAAGGCCTCACAGTCTCACTCACTTCGAAGCTCCCGCACATACAATCAAGGGACTAAAGGTGGTTAACAGTGCCAGTCCCAGACATTTTTCAAATTTTTTCTTTTTCAATATCAGCAGAAAATTCTCTCCAGTACTCACTCGTCTTTAAAGAATGCTCAAATTCATCCTTCAAACGTGAAGCATCTCTTTTTAAAAGAGGAGAAAATTCTTCGATCGTCTTCAATGCTTTATCAAAATGTCCTGAATAACTTAAATCCATTAATGTATCTAAAAATGTGTAAGGGAGATCAGGAGTCTTTTCCTTCGCCTCTTGCACTATTTTTTTCTTTTGTTCATTCAACCATTTTCTATCTAATTCACTTCTCATTAACTTAGAAGCAACCCTGTAACCCTTGCTCTTACCATCATATCTATAGACCACTTTTCCAAAGGGAGAACCAGCTGTTGAAGCAAAAGCTCCAACGATTGCATTGTCCCAAAACTCAATTTCATCAATTCCATCTTTATCATAATCAACAAACATAATTGGCCTATTACCAGCCACTATCTTCGTCTCTTTTATATTGTCACCAAGTTCAAGAATATGAAGGATATGACAGCACACTGTACCCATTGCATTTTCTGATATGACTAAATCAAGTATTCCGTTCTTATTAATATCCTGAATCTTATAAACACCTTTTTCTTTAATTGAAAAAATATTTCCGATATAAAAATAATGCCCCGCCTCTCTAATCTGATACCGTTGCTGGCCATCTTTACTTATCGTTACTCGATGCCAAACCCACTCTTTATCATGTTCAATTAAAACGGAATATTGGCCAAACATTCTCTTGTCGATTGTTTCCCACGCAAATAATCCAACCGAATAAATCATTGCCAGAAATAAAATAAAAAAATATCTCATTGCCTACACTCGCTTAAACGATCTAAATATCCTCTAAATCTTTTCATTAATTCTTCCGCACGTTCTTTTTTTGCTGACCGTAATGACTTAAATTCATAAACAGCTTCTTCCCACGTCGCATTTTTACCAAGAAGGCTTGATGCAATTGCTTGTTTCCTAAATAACCATCTAATTCCTGCACAAATATTATTTGAAGGGTCATTCAATTCCTCCCTTGTAAGTGCCAGGTAGTGATTTTTAAGTTCGCCTTTTTCATCTGAAAGGATCTTTCTTGTTTCATCAGTTATCTGCATAAGACCACGGGCCGAAGCAGGTTTCTTTTTATTTGCAAGGATTTTAGGATCGAACATTGACTCCGAAGCAATTAATGCTTTTACAACATTTGTAGTCAAAGGAACTTGGGGAGTAAAAAGATCATTCCAATATTTTGTCCAACCTGAAATAAGTTCATCGTAAGCAGAACCATTTTGACCATTTTTATTAAATCCTAAATCAATAGAGCACGGCCTCTCTTTCACATTTTTAAAATTTCTTTCTGCAACTTCTTTTATTTCATCAGGATAAAACTGATCTTTACCAGTTGGGTTCTTCGCACAATGCGAACGACGAACTGTAAATCCGTTAGGATTTTTCTTTGAGACCGGAACTTTCAGACGATGTGTTGTTACCCAATGCTCGCCAACAGGGCATAGTCGCCATGGATGTATGGGCAGCGCTTTAACTTTGACTGGTTGCTTCGTTGTCTTTTTTGAAACTTTCTTTAGAAGCTTTTTTCTTACTACTTTTTTCTTAACATTGTTTAAAACTATTCTTCCGATTTTTCCAAGTATCTTCTCTAAATCATTCGCCATCTCAGCCTCACTATTTTAATTAAATCATCCCTTCAGATGGATTTGGCCAAAATGTTTTCGCCCAAAATACTCCAAGAATTTTTAAATCAGGCTGATGTTCCAACACTAAATCCTTATAGGCTCGAAATTGTGCTCCAGTCGTAAT
>CAMCZE010000151.1 GCA_945885655.1 Bacteriovorax stolpii
CATGGGTCATGAATGGGATTACCTAGATCTCATCAAACAAGTTAGGGCCCGCAGCCATGTAAATATTTTCCCCGCGATAGATGGACAGCGCTTCTTCTATTCTAACTGACAAATTCAGTGTAGGATGGGTGAAATTTTTCTGTCACTTAAATTTATACGGGAGCCCCCTATGAAAATTGCTGTTCCTAAAGAAATTAAAAACAATGAAAACCGCGTCGGTCTTGTACCGAGTGGGGTTCGCCAACTTGTTCAAGATGGCCATGAACTTTTTGTTCAAAAAAATGCAGGTATTGGTATTGGCATTACTGATGAAGAGTACATTAAAGCTGGAGCAAAAATCGTTAATACGCTTGAAGAAGCTTTTGCTGCAGGCGAGATGATTATTAAAGTTAAAGAGCCTCAGCCAAATGAGATCGCTCTTCTCAAACCTCACCATATTCTTTACACGTATCTTCATCTTGCTGCTGATAAACCTCAGACAGAAGGCCTTATGAAGTCAGGTGCGACTTGTGTCGCTTATGAAACCATTCAATTAGAAGATTCTTCTCTTCCTCTTCTTGTTCCTATGTCGGAAGTTGCAGGACGTATGTCGGTTCAAGTTGGTGCTTCTTACCTTCAACTTGATAAAGGTGGTAAAGGGATTCTTCTTGGAGGCGTTCCAGGAGTCCGTCGTGCAAAAGTCACAATCATCGGCTGTGGTATTGCAGGCACAAACGCTGCACAAATGGCGGTTGGAATGGGTGCTGATGTTACGCTGATTGATCTCTCAACGAAACGTCTTGCTGAGCTTGATCACTTATTTGAGAACAAAGTTCATACAATCTTCTCTAACTCTCAGAATATCGAAGAGTCAGTCATCAACTCTGACCTCGTGATCGGTGCGGTACTTGTTCCTGGTGCAAAGGCCCCGAAACTTGTGACTCGCGAGATGATCTCAAAAATGCAAAAAGGCTCAGTGGTTGTGGATATCGCCGTCGATCAAGGTGGATGTATCGAAACTTGTAAGGCAACAACTCACGAAAACCCTACTTTCATCGTTGATGGTGTTGTTCATTATTGTGTGGCCAATATGCCAGGTGCCGTTGCTCGAACTTCAACTTTCGCACTTACAAACGTAACCCTTAAGTATGCTCGTATGATTGCTCGTGATGGTATTGACCGCGCGATCATGAAAGACAAACCACTTCGTTTAGGTGTGAACATTTATAAAGGGAAACTTGTTTATGAACAAGTTGCTCTGGATTTAGAACTTCCATTTACTCCACTGGCTCTTGATAAATATCTTTAAGACCTAATAAAAGGCCCGGGTACAGATCAGTTTCCGGGCCTTTTGCTTTTGTTGCTAATTCTTTTCCCCATGTTATGATTAGTCATGGTTCAAAAAGTTCTTATTCTTGTTAATCTCGTCGTCGCTTTAGCAGGGGCCGGTGTTGTTTATTACGCTCACAACATCATTAAACCTGAGCCAACTAATCAGGCCGCCGAGGCTGATGCCCTCAAGTCAAATGCCATGACTCAGACTCAGTTGCAACCAGTGCCTATCAAAAAATTTGTAGTGAATCTTTATTCAAAGGCCACGCGCCTTCGTTACCTAGATTTGGAAATGAACATCCTAACATTTCATGAAGATCAGAAGCCCATCATTAAGGACAAGGAGCATATTTTTAAAGACATTGTCGTGGAGATTGCTTCTCAGCTTAGTCCGGAAGATTTGGATACGGTGACGGGGAAAATTCTGTTGGAAAATAAAATAAAAAAACAGGTCAACGCTAAGTTAGGTCAACCTGTTGTTAGGCAAATATTCTTTTCAGGATTCGTAGTTCAATAAACTATTGAAGCTTATTGTTTTCTTCGTGATCTAGAGGAACAGCATTTTTAGTGTCATCAGGAAGTGAATCAATATATTTTTTCATATCTTCTTTGCTGATTTTGTTTTCTGCAAGAAGACGGTCACGAACGCGAACATCTAATAGTTTTTCTTCAAGAGCTAATCTCAATTTCATAAGTCCTCACTTTTAAACGAAACTCTTTCTACCACCGCACCTACTCGAAGGCAACAATTAACGCTCATTGCCAATATTTAGGTGGGTTCTGTTCCTCATCTTTAACCACATAAAGATGCTTTTTGCTCTGCTTCTTAGAAGTAGAAGATGGATTAAAGACCTTTTTTAAAATCATCCGGGACTGAAAACGGATTATTAAATAACTTAGACCCATGGCCAGAAGATGGGCCCATGAGGTGGAAAGTGAGTTGAAAATGGCCATATAGGCCTCAATTCCAGCAAGTATCCAACAAAATGTACGGGCCTTCATAGGAAAAATCATCATGAGAGACATCTGACGATCTGGATAGAGTAGAGCGTAGGCCGTAAGCATAGCTAAGTTAATCCCTGTAAGACCGCTCAAGGCTATACCAAAATGAATGGTCCCGAATGCCATAAGATTCCCAAGCACGTAAAGTAGACCCACTCCTGCGACGATTAAAAGTAAAAACCGAGAATAAACCCGAACACCCCATTGCGATTCAAGCTCAGAACCAATAAACCACACAATGAGAGCGTTAAAAATAAAACTCATTAATTGAGTTTCAATCAAAGGATAAGTAAAAAGTTGATAAATATGCCCACTAAAAAGTGAGGCCCCCGAAAGAGTAAAAGTCTGCATGAAAGGGGGAATACCCACTGCCTTAAAAATGGCCCCTGCTAAAAAACAAACTCCTGAAACAATGAGAATGCTTTTATTGATTTTAGAAAGTGGCGGGGCACTAAAATTGTATTGATTCATTTAATTGGCCTTTGACTAATTTCAATGAGAACTCCGCCTGTAGACTTTGGATGAATAAAATTCACCCAACATCCACCAGCACCTAAACGGGGAGCAGGATAAATAAATTTGTAACCTTTCTGAGTCAACTCTTCAGTTTTGGCCTTAATATCAGGAGTCTTAAAACAAAGATGATGAACGCCTTCACCTTTATTCTGAATAAATTTATGAATGGCACTCTCTTCCGAAGTTGCTTCCAGCAGCTCAATATGTGCATTCACATCGATATGAGCAAATGCCGTAAGTACTTTTTGCTCTTTAACTTCTTCAATCTCCGGAGCAAAAACTAATCCCAGATCTTCATAAATTTTTTTTGAGACAGTAATATCCTTAACTGCAATAGCAATATGATCCAGGATCAAATCTTGTAACTCAGGTAGGGACATGCGGACTCCTCGGGATAAATTAATTATGCCCGAAACTATTAAGGGATTCCAATATTAAAAGTTTGGAGGAGGTACCGCGTTATCACAAGCCGCTGGATCGTTTGCATCAAATATAGGAATCACGGACTGTTCCGGCGGAACACAAATTCCATTTTTACAATCTCCAAATTCATTACTCGTAAAACATTGCTGACGGCAGGTGGTATTACCAAGAGGATCAGTTCCTGTTTTCACCACTAAACACGTGACCACGGGAGATTTCTGACACCATTCCTGCGCAATACAAAAATCTCCGATCGGTTTACTACAAAGAACGGCCGGACTTAAAAGTGAATTATGAGGAGCGCACAGACCAGAAGTCCTATTACAACATAAGCTGGAACACTCTAAATCACTGGTACATGAATCCCCTATGATTCGATTTCCTTGAGTGTTACTGGAGTCAACACATTGAGAAACTAGAGACTCATCCCAACAACGACTATTAAAACAACATTCACTTCCGCCACAAGAAGCATTGGAAGAACATGTTTTAAAATTTGTAAAAAGGACCTCATTGGCCAAATCTGTACTTTGAAGTTGAGAAGGACGGGTTAATTGAAGCTTAACGTCTTTGGCCTCAGTGATGATGAAATCAACACCGTTATTATCTTTAGCAATGATTTCAATTGTTGCAGATACGTTACACGATCCAATGTGTTCCAGATCCGTATTTCGACTTTGAACTCTGGCATTTGATCCATCCATCCACTCAGTTGTGCCCGCCACAGGAAGTGTGGTTGCCGCGCGAGTACCAAAAACCGCTGTCGAACTTAAATGGGCCACACCCGCACCTAATTGAATTTTAGTCGCCAAAGGGAAAAGATAAGATCCAAAAAACAACTGACTTTGTGAAGGATTATCAGGAAGAACTCCATGGGTAAGAAAATCATAAGGAATAGAGCTCTTAAATAACCCTTTACTCACAGTAGGATCGGCCACTTGATAATGCCACTCACCTTTATTTACGAGACGATAAGGCCCACGATAAAAATAAGTTCCTCCGTCAGAAACAAATATTTTAGAAGAAAAAATACTAGGAACAGAAAAAACGATTGTTTCCGTTCCACTAACTCCTGTGGCAATGGTGCTAAAATTTAATGTTGCTCCAGGATTCGCATCGACCACTGGTTTTTTTAACATCTCAGAGACTGTGTCTTCTAAATAGATAGAACCTGTTGTGGATTTCACTTGAGGTAAAGTGGGTGTGATAGGAACCTTTGTTGTGCCAGAAAGTTTTAAAAGACCTTGATCCAAAACTTTTGCATAAGAATACAAACATTCTTCAGTTCCAGGAACTCCATCACAGGCACCGACTCCTTCAAAAGTCGGATCATCTTCGAGGCGAAGACCCCGACAATATAGACCCGTGTTTCGATTATCTTGAGTAGGTGTCTCAGTTGCTGAATATTCGTTGTAATCATAAAGATCAAAAGGTAAGCGGATACTTCTGAAGGGTTCCGAACGAAGATCTAAAACCAGCACACTAATATTTGTTTGCGGAGTGATACCCGGTGCTTGAGTTACAGTGGCAGGGATGGTGACTGCTTCACGAGTCACACCAAATTTAAAACGCACTTTAACGTGACGGCTGACAAGAGTGCCAATGTTAATGCCGGCCACATAAAGACGGCCTTGAAAGTTTTTTGGCAGAGTGAGTTTTCTAACATAACTTCCTCCTCCTGCTGTTCCAATACCAGGCGAATAAGTTGTGTCTGTCGAAAGATTCGGTTCAATCATGTGACGGATTTCAACTTTAGGAGGTAAGGTTGTTCCACTGCCCACAGAAGTTGTTTCATCGGTTCCAGCATTGGCCCCACTTGTAGATTGCCCACTCGGCACGGCCTTTAAATCAATGCGGCCACCAGTGGAAACATCCGTAGGAGTACAACCAGTCATGATAAAAATCATCACTAAGAGCTGGCATAAAAGCTGGTTAAAAAAATAAAACATTGTGATCCTCTCACCGCATTCGTACTAAGATTATCCCCCTTTATGAGATTTTGGTGAAGTAGGTCGTTTTTTCATTCTAAAGATTTGTATTACTTTGCTCCGGAAAATTTTGCCTAGGCAATCGGTCTGATCAACTTTATTGTGAAAGCAATAACAAAGGGGATTTCATATGATTAGAGAATTTATGGGGTTTTTAAAACATTATGGCGTCATTGGTTTGGCCATTGCCGTCATTATCGGCGGCAAACTTAACTTGTTAGTGACAAGTCTTGTGAATGATCTTCTAACTCCTCTCATCTTGCAACCGGCCCTGAAGGCCGCGGGTGTGGCCAACATTTATGAGCTTCATTATAATGGAATTATGTATGGAAAAGTTGTTGGAGCTTTGATCGATTTTATGATCGTAGCCTTTATTGTTTTTCTGTTTGCTAAAAAAGTCATGAAAGAAGAAATTGTCGCTAAGAAATAGATAAATCAAGAAGTCAGAGAATTAATCCTCTGACTTCTTGTTAGTAATTAGAATTTTGCAAGCAGACCTGTTGTCGTCGTGTAATCGTAGTTCTTAAATCCAGGTAATGCAGGCTTATTATCATACATACCCATGTACGCCACCTTAAGTGAGAACATTGATGTGAGAATTGCCGTAACAGAAGCTTCACCGTTAACTAGATAATCTTTCCCATCCGTAAAATTAGGAATGTAATCAATCCAAATCTTATATTGAAGAGTTTCAGAATATTTATGGCGGTATTCATTGTAAAATCGGCCCTTGTTATCATAAAGATTGTCCGCAGGAGGATCTCTATCCTCAATGGCATACCGATAAGAGATTTCTGAGAAAAACGCTTTTAGATCTGTTTTGATATAATAATATCGAAGACCAAGGTCTGAGTTATACCGTGCTTTGATGGCCGTAAATTTATTTCCTTCTATGATCTCGCCGCCCACAAGAGAAATCTTATGATTAAGTTCTCTTTCATACTTAACGTTGAGATCCCAGTTACGAACCGTCACAGCTTCTTTATTATCACCATAACTATAATGTCCTCCAAAGGTCATCTTGTTCAGATCCCATTGGATGGAGTTGGCATTTTTACTGTTGATGGTCTGAACAGTTGAGTTACCACCAGTCTGAACCATTGCTAGTTCAGATTCGTTTGCGTACTGGGCAAATGCCACAGAACTAAATAATAAACTTAATAAAAAAAGTAATCTCATCATTGTCTCCTAACTATTTAATGATTCTAAAGAGTTTGATTGAGTAAAAAAGCTAAACGCACTCCAGCTTGAAAGATACGTTTTTCAACGATGGGCATAAATTTATAACTGTATTCAAAACTTAAAACAGGCATATTTTCAGTGGTCACAGAGATATCTTTCCGACAATAATCTTGTGAAGAATTTGGATAAATGGTGGGGCGAATATTTTTTGATTCTAAGGCCCAGTCTAAGATATCACCTTGCTGATATTCAGTGACATTTCGACCTTGAGAAGCAAAAAGAGCAAGTTCGCTAAAACTAAGTTTTGAAAATTCAATCATGCCTTCATCCCAAAGAGCATGAAGATTGGTTGTTTTGCCCATAAAAATAACTTTACAGCTGTTTCCTCCAATATCTTTTCCATTACCAACATGCAAGGGCATATGCAGATCACCCACCAGATGAGTTAAGAATTTTAAAGCGTTTTTTTTCTGATTGGCATCATGTTTTGAACTTTTAAGAATGATCAACTGTTCGCGAAGAGATTTAATAAGTGAGCCTGACGAGTTGTGCTCATCATGATCATGCATCTCATCCGGCCAGTCCGTATAATGCCAGCTAAAGGTATGAGAATAGTTAGCTGGATCTGATTTGATTTCATCAGGCCAAGTTGAGACACGTGCCAGACTTTGCCCATCTAAAATTTTATAAACTTCAGCGGCAACATCGGCCGAGAGTAATGATTCTGCCACCTCTCCCACTGCTCTGTGGCCGGTAGGACCCCAGGCCAGTGCCTCAAACGAAATGAAACTGAGAGCGATGACTAAAAACTTCATGTGATCTCCTCGAAGGTGCCACGTTGTTTATTTTTTCGAAAATGTGGGACTTGATAAAGTTTTCCATGAAAAGTGACGTAATATCCAGGCCTCATGAGCTTGGCCGCAAAGATGGCCTCAATCACATTCTGTGTGGCATCTGAATCATCAAAACCAAGAGGTTTCATCGCGCCAGTGAAGACCACGGGGACTTCAATATCTGGGTAATGCTCAAAACAGTGCCGAGATGTCAGATCCATGG
>CAMCZE010000152.1 GCA_945885655.1 Bacteriovorax stolpii
GATCAGCAAAATTATTTTTTAATGAATATATATGAAAGCTGGGGTTTCTATTTTGAACTGAATCATAAGTCATTTTATAAAAATTAAGATGTTACAAATCATCAGTTAGCTGCGAACAATTAAAATATTTGATCCCGAGAGAACGATAATAGATTCTTTTCTGCTACTTGATTTTGAGACTGCGATGATGGCGCTTAAACTCTATCTGCAGGGTAAATGTGGAAAGCCAAATCTTAAAAAACTTAACATGTATTCAAAGGAACTGAGAGCTAGCATAGGTAAATATCTAGCTCCATTATTGGTATGGGCAAAAGTTGTGATGGTAATTATTCGCAAGATGTTTTGAAATCCACAGGCCTTGGCTATTTTGGCTACAAATATGATCCAAGTATGCCACCTCCACCATTTCTCGATAATCTACTAATATCTTTTTATCGAAAACAGGGTACACCCCGGATGGAAATCAGGGTACTTTGGACTACTCATTACCCCATTTATCCATATATGTATCCATATATATCCATATATCTTGCCTTTATGGCTATTTATGGCTATTTATGGCTATGTTTACGGATATGGAATTACACGAAAAATATATAACTATTAGCCCTAAAATACTTAAACTGATCGCTGAGATAGATGAGTTTAAGGGGAGTTGGCTCTCGTTAGGACGGCTTGCTCCAGAGAGGCTCACATCACTAAAAAAAATTGCCACTATCGAATCAGTGGCCTCTTCTACGCGTATCGAAGGAGTAAAACTTAGCGATTCAGAAGTAAAAGTGCTCCTGTCTGGTTTGGATATCAACTCATTTAAAAATAGAGATGAAGAAGAAGTGGCCGGCTACGCAGAAGTAATGAATTTAATTTTTGATAGTTTCAGGGAAATGCATCTTAACGAAAATATTATCAAACAACTTCATCAAGTGCTTTTGAAATTTTCAAGTAAAGATGTTCGACATCGAGGTGATTATAAAAAACTAAATAACCATGTTGAAGCCTATGGTCCTGATGGAAAAAACGTGGGTGTTATTTTTCAAACTGCAACTCCATTTGATACACCCTTTAAAATGGAAAAACTAACCGCATGGATAAATAATTCTCTTATTGAAACAGAGTCACATCCACTTATTGTTATCGCAATATTTGTCCTCGATTTTCTAGCGATACATCCATTTCAAGATGGCAATGGAAGGCTCTCAAGAGCGCTAACGACACTTCTTCTACTTAAATCAAATTATGACTACGTACCTTATTCTTCTATGGAGCGTGTGATTGAAGAAAATAAAGAGAAGTATTATTTAAATTTAAGGGCAGCTCAGACGGAAGATGATGGTGAGAGTGTTCATCTTGTGAAGTGGATTGAATTTTTTCTCGATTGTTTATGTAAGCAGAAAAATACTCTTTTAAGAAAACTCGAAAAAGAAAAGGCCTTGATTTTGCTGCCTAAATTGTCTGAACAAATCATGATCTCGTTAAAAGAGCATGGAAAGCTCTCGTTGTCTAAGGTTGTAAAACTAGTTGGTGCTAATAGAAATACAGTTAAGTCTCATCTGTTTAAACTTATTGAAGTAAAACAAATTCAGAAAGAGGGAACTGGAAAAGGAACAGTTTATTATATTTAATCGCTGTAACAATCCGTAGCGTTTTCGCTTAGAAACATTGCTGGTAAAGGATAGAAGAAAGTACTCTTTAAAGCAGTACTTTCTAAAGATCTAAATTACTTCTCGTGGTCAACAACATGCTCATGCATTTCAGCACCTAGAGACTAGTCAATGGGAGGTTTCATCTTGTGGCTAATGGCATAGATCATTGCATCTTTAAAAAGATTCCAGAACTTATCTGTTTCTCGAGGATTACTGTTGGGAAGTTCTAACGTATAAGTAGGGATATGTTGTTCTTTACCGGCCCAGTTACCTAGACTACCCGGAAAGATAGGGTAACTAGAAACTTTATAACCAGCAGCTTTATTACTCATCTGGTTTAAAAGATCTTGCGCTGATTTACCACTTACCGCCTTAAGAGAAGGGCCATCATAATCAAGAAGTGTGAGTGGAGCATGAACAGAGATCACTTTATTTGGTTTATAACGTTTCACAAGATTCATTTGGAAAACGGTTTCTTGTTCAGATCCGGATTTTGCTCCCGGAAATTTTCGTTTATCACTCTTGAGACTGTGTTTCCAACGTTTAAGAGCGTATTTTTTCCAATCAAGCGTTGGAAAATTACGGTTAACATCCACACCTCGGCCATTGGTTCGAGTGGGTCTAACTTTAAAAAATGAATCAGGTGCCACCAAAGGTACAACAACAACAATTTTATCTTGATATGAGTGTGAATCTTTTTTAAGTTCGTTAATCAAATCCCAGCAGAATTTAACGGGAGTAATTTCATCTCCATGGACACCACACATAATGATTGAGACATTATCTTTTGCTGCAGCATCGTTTTCATTACCAAAAACGGTCCATACTAAGGGAGTACCTAAGTCGGAGTTTCGAACATGGTTCCAATTTACTTTTTCACAGTTACTTAATCCCCATTTATAATCTTTAAACTTAGCATCCACTCCAGAGCAAAAGATTTTTATTGCTGGCGTGGGCCTTGTATCCTCGGCATAGACAAAGGAAATCAAACTAACGATGATAAAAAAATGAGTTAAAAACATGTTCTTATTTTAGTGAAGAAAGTCAGGGCCGTCTTTATGAATAATCTATGTATTGTGGCAAAAAATGAAGAGACCTACTTTATTAAAAGATTATCCGATGAAGCAACTCGGGAAATAATCTTTTTTAATCCTTGGTCTCGTCAGACCCTTCCGGAGGCCTCTGCTTATCTAATTAGGACAAGTGGTATATATGGAGACGACCAAGACTTAGAAATTTTAGAAACGATTTCAGAAAAAAAATGTTTCAATTCCTTAAGAACGTTAAAAATGTTTCGCGATAAAGTTACTCAGTTTCAATTTTTTGCTCAGCTTGGCATTCCATGCATACCTTGGTGTGATCTCAGGATACAGTTGCCACAAGTGGATCCTAATCAATCCTATCTTGTTAAACCAGTAAGAGGGCAGGGAGGATGGGGAATTCAGATTCTTGAGGGTCATTCCGTTGAGGGGTGGATGCAAGAGCAGCGCCTTAAAAATGATCTCTCCTACGTGCTTCAGCCCTTCCTTCAAAATAGAAATGAGTACAGATACTTTTTTATTGGTGATAAAACCATCACATTAAAACGTTTGCCTCAAAAAAATGTTATGGCCAATTTCACTCAAGGTGGGAAAGCAGAATTATCCTCCTTGAATGTCGAAGTCGAAACGATGCTTAAAAAACTTATCAAGGCCTCAGGTGCCTATTATGGGGCCATCGATTTATTTGTTCAAGGCCCTGAAGTGCATATCCTAGAGCTTAATGTCGTACCCGGTATTGAGCAGCTAGAAAAAGTGAGTGGAGAAAATATCGCAAAGATTATCCTTGGTAATCTTGTCGGGTAATCTTGTAAATTCAATGTGCCCAGTTTTGTGGTCAGCTTCTTTAAAGTTTGAATCCTTCCATTCCGATAAGAAGTTGATTTATCTCATAAGGGAGCATTCTATGCTGACTAGTTTTTCTGAATTTAAATATTACCAATCCTTCCGTGTACCGGTTGAATCACGAGATGATGTGATGTTTTTGGTTGAATATGAAAATGAATCAGGAAAATTAGAAACCATTAAAAAAGTAAAACTTGTGGACGTTAGTATGACAGGCCTGGGTTTTGTGACAACTTTTCCATTAGCTCTCGGTGCTGTTTTACGTTGTTCAATTAAGTTCAAACGTTTGCGTTTTGATTTTGGAGCAAGTGTCGTCCGTGCTTTTAAAGATACTCATGCCCATGATGAGAGTATGAATTATGGTATCGAACTTGATGCCGAAGATTATGGCAATATGAAACGTTTTATTGAGCAGTACATTCAAAGTTTGTCTCCCGAAAGACTTAAAGATAGTCTCATGAAATTATCTCTAACACAGCATTATGCCTCTGAAAAAGAGGGCTTTGAGATGTTCTCTCTTTTGCTCTCTCTTTTCAAAGACATTACTCAGGTTGGTAATAAAGAAAAATTTGTGGAGTCAATGTTAGAAGAGATCGTGCGCATTCTTAATGCTCAGAGGGCCTCCATCTTTTTGATTAATACAGACACTAATGAACTTGAAGCTGTGGCGGCATTAGGTATTGATAAAGAGCTTTTGAAGTTTGATTATCGTAAGGGAATTGCTGGCTCAGTTTTTACAACCGGTGTGTCCCTCAATATAGACACAAAATCTGATAAAGTTCGTTTCTCCGAAGAAATGGATCGCACTACTGGTTTTGAAACCAGATCGATTATTTGTTCTCCTCTTTCCAATCGTGAAGACAAGATCATTGGTGTTATTGAAGTTCTTAATAAAAGAAATGAAGACCGTTTTACCGTTGAAGATGAAAAAACAATGAAGGTATTGGGCCTTATCCTTTCATCGGTTTTTCATCACTACAGTCCAGTTTCGGAAAAATCCTTAATTCGAAGGTTTTCGACTCCGTATGATCGTGAGCATGCTTGGATTGGAAAATCCTCACAAACCTCAGAGATCCGTAAGGCCATCGTACGTTTAAAAGATATTGATTCACCAATGCTGGTGGATGGAGAATCTGGGGTTGGAAAAAAACTTTTTGCTCGAATCGTTCATATTGAAGGTAAACGAGGGCTAGCATCTTTTCATATCATCTCTTGTAAAGGAGTGGATGAAGAAAGTATTATGGCCCAGGTCTTTGGACATGGTGAGATTAAAAGTAAATTTGAAGAGTGTGTGGGTGGAACTCTTGTATTTGATGAAATTGGGTTTATGAGTCTTTCTTTACAGATGAAGCTTCTCTCGATCCTAAAAGAAAAAAGACTTCCTGGCTCGACGATCGGTTTTGATGTTCGACTTATTTTTACGACCAGTCGAAATTTAAAACAAATGATTGAAGAAGAGGGAACATTTAATCCCGAACTCTATGCTTATATGGGATCGTGCGAAGTCCATGTGGAACCTCTACGGAAACGTCCAGCGGACATCGAAGAACTGTTAAACTTTTATCTTAAACGCGAATGCCGTAAACAAGGTCTTTTGTTAAAAGATTTTACTGACCCAGTGAAGGCGCAGTTAAAAGAATATTCTTGGCCAGGAAACGTTTGTGAACTGGAGAAGGCCGTGGAAAAGGCCGTTCTCTATAGTCCTAAGGCCCACATTATTTCAGAGTTAGGCAATAAATCCACACCGATTATTGATATGTCAATATCTGGTCACTGTCTTTTGGAGAATATTCCGAATGCAGACAATAGTGCCCTTCCACTTAAAGACCGAGTATGTTTGGTTGAGCGTGAGATGATTCTCTCAGAGATTAAACGACATAAAGGTAATAAGTCTAAAGCGGCCATCAGTATGGGTATTTCACGAGAGGCCCTTCGTAAGAAACTTCTTCAGTCTGATGATGTGCTTGAGCAAATTAAAAACCCACGGCCTAAATCTGAAGATTCGATTGAGGGTGTAGTTGAAATAAAAGCTGCTTAGTTTCGATCTTCAATATCAGAGATATTTAGGCCCTACATATCTTTAGGGATTTTCCGATAAGCCTCAAAACAGGGGTTTTTTTTGCAACAATTAGGCATTCTTCTTGCCAATTTCAGGTTTATTGATTTGCTCGACTTAACTGTCGTTGCACTTATCGTTTATCGATTTTTGATGATCGTTCAGGGCACCCGAGCTTACCAAATGTTATTTGGGATTGTTGCTCTTGCTGTTTTGTGGTGGATTAGTCAATTTTATGAACTCTATTCACTCAGTTGGCTCCTTCAGCGTTTTTTTGATTATCTTTTTATCATCCTCATCGTTTTGTTCCAAGATCAGATTCGAAGTGCGTTAGTCTCTATCAGCAGCACTCGTATTATTGGCCGAAGTGGAAGTACTAAATTTGACCAACAGATTGAAGAAGTTGTGGCCGCTTGTTCTGCGCTTTCACGGGAAAGAACAGGCGCCTTGATTGTATTTGAAAAAAATCATGGACTCTTGAATTATTCATCAAGTGGTACACGTTTAGATGCGCGCATTCACTCTGATATCATTTATTCGATTTTTCAAACGAAATCACCTTTACATGATGGTGCAATCATCATTTATAGTGGAATGATTCAAGCAGCAGGTTGTTTCCTTCCACTATCAAAAAACGTTGAGATTGATCGCCATTACGGTACAAGACATAGAGCGGCCCTCGGGATTACAGAAATCTCTGATGCGGTTGTTGTAACTGTCTCTGAAGAAACAGGAAGAATTAATATTTGTTATGATGGGGTTTTTCATTATATGGAAAATGAAGAGCAACTTCGTAAAAATTTACGTAAATTCCTCGTGGAAATAGATCGTGTGGGAGGTTCATTTATCGCAGGTCGAAACCCATGAAAATGAAAAACCGCATGAAAAAACATTCTTTGAAGTTTGTAGCTGCCTTTTTGTCGATCCTTCTCTGGGTGTATGTTCTTAATTCAGAAAAAGTAAAATTTGAAAAAACGGTGTCTTTAGAATACATCATGACTGATGGGCTTATCTTTGCACAGAAACCACCTACGGAAGTGACCTTCCTGGTTGAGGGACCGCGGGCCTTTGTGAAAACCGTGGCCGAACGTGAAGATAAAATGATCATCGATCTTAATAAGGCCAACTCTAAAAATCACTTAAGTTTTAATGTTGACATCAACCCCACCCAGCTCAGTCTTCCCTTTGGTATGGTTGTGGAAAGAGTTTTACCACGAAAAATTGCGATTCATTTAGAAAAGAAGGCCAGTAAAATTGTCCCTCTTAAAATGCAGTTCACAGGACGATTGCCTGACGACCTGATGTTTAAACATTTGCAGTTAAGTATAGAGCAAGTGGAAATTTCTGGGCCGCGCTCAGGTGTGGTTGGACTTAAAGAACTTATGATTAGGCCAGGTGAGTTAGATAATCTTATGGGGCAAGAAACACTTCCTGTAGAGGTCAGTATTCCTGATGAAAGGTTACGTCTGACATCTGGCAGTAATATTACTTTATCTTACGAACTACGGCCTTCCGGAGCAAACTTTGTTCTTAAAAATGTTGCGATTAAATTTCTTGCGGCCCATAAAGTTGATGCAAAATTAAAAACAGCGGAACTTCGGCTCATGGTTCCAGATAAAATCAAAAAAAACCGTTTAAATATCTCTTCTTCTATTCAAGTTTGGGCGGATATTCCCGCTGGAAAAAAGGGGAGAATTGAAGTTCCCCTTAAAGTTATTTTGCCCCCGAGTATTCACCTTCTTGAAATCATTCCTAAGTCCATTATTGTGAATGTAAGATAAGCCAGCTATTATCTTAATTAAGATTACAATTCCTAAGAGAGATATTATGTCTGGTCGTAAATTGTTTGGTACTGACGGCATTCGTGGTAAGGCCAATACTTATCCAATGAC
>CAMCZE010000153.1 GCA_945885655.1 Bacteriovorax stolpii
TCTCTGTCCCGTTTTCGATGAAATTTCTTTTTCACTATTTCACTCCTTGATTATCGAAAACGATCTGTTCAAAAAGCTTTTCCTTACTGTCCTTAGGCATCTGAGTGCTGTCAATAATCGTCACTAGAAACTGGAAAGACAATTTAGGATCTGCTTTAAGAATCATCGTATTCTCTTTTGGATGCAGACGTTTAAGTTCCTTAAGATAATCCCTCATTTTTTCTTTATCAGTTGAAGCGAAGGTACGGCCCTGATTCGTCTTGAATCCCGTCCTAACGATCACTTCTTCTTTACTCACTTCCAATGTGAGATTTAAAGGATCTTTATCTTCTTGTTTGTCCGGAACCTCCAGGGTCTGTGGCAGAGACGATCCTATCTCATACACTTCCACAAACTGGGCCGACATGAGCAAGAAGAAAATAAAAATGAAAACTGAATCCAAAATAGGAACAAGATTCAATTTTTCAGGTTTTTTAAGTTTACGTCCAACCTTCATAAAATCCTCTTTTAGGCAGCTTTATTGTCTTGAGTAACACCGGCCTTTTTGGTGCCCAAAAGATCTAAGAGCTTCACCGAATTTTCTTCGATTTCTTGGATCATCTTCTCCCCTCGTGCCATGAGGAAAGCGTGAACCACCATGATAGAAATCGCCGAGATCAAACCTAATGCAGTTGTATTCATGGCAACTGCAATACCTTCGGCCAAGAGTTGTGCTTTCTGGGAAGCTTCCGCTTGTGCAACGGCAGCAAACGATTGAATCAATCCTTGAATCGTACCTAAAAGTCCCAAAAGTGTTGAGAGGTTGGCAGCGAGTGCTAAATAAGAAAGTCTTTTTTCAATCTTTGGAACGGCTTCCAAGATACTCGCTTCCAGCGCGTCTTGAATTTGTTCTTTAGACTGATTGGCACGTTTTAGTCCATTCTTCATGACAAAAGCTAAAAGTGCTGGCGACTCTGAGCAGGCCTGAATGGCCTCCTGCACTTGATTTCCGATAACACTTTTCTTAATGTTACCCATGAGACTTGTTCCATCTACATCATACTTGAAGTAGTTTTTAAGTCTTTCTACGGCGATGGCAATTCCTACACACCATACAACCGCAATGATCCACATAAAGATCCCGCCTTCATTCATGAAGCGAGCTGTCCATTGCAAAAAATTCTCTTGAACCACAACTTGAGTCACAGCTTGCGTGACAACTTCTTTTACGACTCCTTCCATATACCTCTCCTAAAATTGGTCATTATAACCGTTTAAAAAACGATAAGACTCTCTTAGGCGTAAATGGGAATCGAATATCCGAGCGCAGCGAGACGAGTAACCCAAACAGTTAATGATGTTAAATGTTTCATGGTGAACCCTGAAACAGACTATTAAGTCTTGTTATGCCTTCCCGATTTTGCTTTCAACTTACGTGCAGCTTGATAGTACGTGCAACAGCTATTCGGGAAAATGTATCGATGAAACTTCTCTTATTCTACTCTTCTAAAATCTCAAATGTTGGGAATAAAGTTAATTATCCCTAGTTAAAAACACTTACCTTCTTATGCCCAGATCCTGTGCCTTCACCATTAAAGGTGGCCCATTTTAAAGGCACTTTTATCTCAACGAATCTAGGTCTTTAGCTATAAAATCATCAAAGTTTTCGCGGGAATAAAGATCTAATTCAAAACGTTTGCGATCCCTCTCTCTCACGGAAATGTCCCCGGGTGCGATAAGCTGACCCTGGACTTCTAAATTTCCGAGATCAAATTTTTCGTATTTTTTATATTCGTAAATGACTTTTTCTTTTTCTGCCGCAAGGCCATTTGATACAAAATGCCAGCAGAGTAAAAATAGAGCTAATCTCATAGGCCCTCCTCTTCAACTGGTAGTTCTTTTTTAATGATTTCACAGTTTGATTTAAGACCTAATGAATAGTCACCCAACTCATCGGCCCAGAATGCTCCATGAAATTTCCAGAACTGCTCAAACCGTGATCTTTTCACGTTGGAATAATCTCCCCGGCCGCGGTCAGCGATGAGTTTTTTATTTCCATAAATAAGGTCTTTTTTGCGAGAAATGATCTCCAGGTTCAATTTAAAAAGCTCTGATGAATAAAAAGGCACACTCTCTAAAAATTTAAAGATATCCATCTTGGCATTGTAATTGATCTTATTGACCATATTTTCTCTGACTGAGGCCAAATGCCCTAGAAGTTTATTTCTCACCTCTGGTTTTTCATTATCAATGATACGTTTGGCCTCCTGATCAAGTTTATGAATGGCATTAAAGTCCAAACTAAAACGGATCTGTTTTTTAAGCCGGGTCACAATATGGTGAACAAAGTCCTCATGATCTTTTAGTTCTATCTTAGGCCCAAACATAAGATTATAAAAATAGTTCTGAGAATTCACATTCTGCCTCAGGACTTTTTCCAATGCCTCAAAGCGAGGACGATAAAATGTATAATACTGGTCAATGATGATGGAACTGTCTTCAAACAAACAAAGTTTAAAGTAGGCCAAGGCCGCAAGATATTCCGCTTCAGGAAAAAAGTACGTATCTAGAAGTGGGGCCTTATAAGTCACTAGGAGCCCTAAAGTGCGATTATAATCACCCATCTGATAAAAGGTCCAAGCCTTTTCTAAAATGATGTATGGCCACTTATAAGACTCTTTTGGAATCTTATCGTAAGCATCAATGGCACTCTGATAATTTTTTTGACGATAAAGATGGCGGGCCTTATTCACCAGGCATATTTCATAAACCATGCGGTAGTATCTTTTAATTTTTTCAGTTGGAGTTTGAGTCTCATTTTTCTCCGCACTTCTAAGACACTGCTCCACTGTTTCCGCTTCACGTTTATCATTTAAGGCCCCATAGATCTGCCCTTGCAAAAGTTTAGCTTCTGGATAATACCGGTGATCAGGATGGATCTTAGTGAAATAAGCAATGGCCTTGTCACTTTTGTTATCTTTAATGGCCTTTCTGCCCAAAATAAAACGAGTCGAAGATGTAGGATACTTCTCTAACAACGAAGGTTCATAATCATCTAAGAGCTCAATACCAGTAAAAAACAGGAGCTGCTCAAGCCTATTCACATCATCATTAATGATAGGGCGATTATAGGTTTCCATAAAAAATTCGTTTAAAGCAGAAAAATGATATTTTTTCTCTTCTAATTTTTGGGACAGTTTCAATTCTTGGGCCCATACGTTTCCCATGACAAGAAACGATAATATGATATTTTTCATCATCATTTCCTTAAAATGAGAAACCAACACTTAAGATCACATCAGTATTGGTTCTAAGTTTATCCGCATTGGGGCTTTTTGGTCCAGGAGCTCGATAATACGTGTTCATGTACTCAAGACCTATGTGCATATTTTCTTTAAAATGCAGTTTGATGTTTGTTTTGGCCACTCCACCCATACGTGACTCCTTTTCAAATTTAGAATCTTGAGTGGGGTTCCTCACGTTTTTTAAATTACTCTCCGTGTTCACTCTTGCCATCCCTGCACCGAACGACCAATCAAAATACATGATTTGGTTAAAGGTATTAATCTTCCCATAAAACGGAGACCAAATCCCCAAAGCACCGTAACTTGAATCCATTCTTCGGATAAAAGGTTCGGCCTGGTTAATGAGTCTCACGTTTCTGTAATCATCGTTGTTTTGATTTGAGTATTTGTTATAAAAAAGCTCTACTCCCCACTCCTCGTGAAAGAAGTGGCCGGCCTTTAATTGAAACCCTCTCGTGTCCTGGAATTTAGAAGTAAAATTGCTCAAAAACCCCACGTCAGCATAAAAAGTATTTTCCTTTTTATGGATCTTGTTTTGAAGCACATAAACTTTTTTATCCGGATCAAGCCACAAAAAATCGTACAAAGATTTTTCACCTGCAATGGCAGCATTTGTAACTCCGGCCATGAGAGCAAGTGCAAGAAAGGTCAATTTCACTATAAACTCCTTCTTTTACCGTTGATACTCAACTTTTATTTGTGCACCCACCGGAGGCAAGTGCCCTGCAGTAAACTTAATCGAGCGTGACGAGGCATCAAAACTGTAATCACTCTTTAGGATATTATTCACATACACTTTTAATGAGCTCGGATTCGGGTCATAGGCCAAGGCAAAACTATCAAGCAAGTTAATGATCGACTCTCCCATATCAGTTAAGACATGGTAAAAATCATTACGGATGTTTCCAACCGTACCGGCAGTATTCACAGAAGCATCAGCATATCTTTGGAATCCCGTCGTGATCCCACCAGAACCCACGTTGGTAAGACCTGTATCTACAATGGTATAAACCTTAACCAGTCCAGCTTCTGATTTAAATGTCTTTAAGTAATCACTATATTCAGCGGGAGTTCTTGGAGATTGATCCTCTTCGTCGGAAACAATGACCACTGCTAAATAAGCATCCGATCTTAAAAAGGAATTTCCATAAAGCTGCATAAATCCTTCAGAAGCTTCTAATCCTTTTTCATTTCCCGAACCACGAGTACCGACTTTAATAAGGCCATTAAAATCATCAAGAAAACCTTGAGCGTTCAGTGCTGCGGCAGTGGAGGTAAGTTTTGTATCACTGCCTGAAACCATCACACCTTTTTGGCCATCTGTGGTGTCTGTGGTTGTAATCGCCATTTTAAAATCAACATTTTTTGTCATGAAATCTTGAATGAAGGCGCTAAAGTTTGCACCTAAGGCAGCTTGTTCATCTGCCATAGATCCTGAGTTATCAATGATCCAAACAATATCTAATTTTTTTGTCTGACTTGCGGCCTGCTGAAACGTTTCAGTTTCATCAACATAAGTTGTACCACCCGTGGTTGTCCCACCAACAGTCCCGCCACCGGTGGTACCTCCACTTGTACCACCAGCTACTCCCCCTCCGCTCACTCCACCTTGAGTGGTTCCACCAGCATCTTCCCCACCTTGGGAACCATTTTCTGCCGATCCTGTAGCAGAAGGTTGCTGATAAGGACTATCTAAAAATTCTTTTTCGTAATAATCATCTTTGTTACAACTCGTAAGTGCTAAGCAAAATACGAGAGGCAGACATAGTTGTCCTAGGGTTAAAACTCTGGTCTTCATGACAAGACTCCTAAAGGAGCGTAGAGCTTTTAGACTTTACGGTTTTTTTCGATTTTGGAAACAACTGACGTGCAACTTGGTAGAACGTGCAACTACAAAATCGAAAAAAGATAAGGCTTTTTTTCTTTCTTAAGAACATGTTACTCTTCTCAAAATAAATTGCAATTTAGAGTTTTGAACTAAATTAAAAAATTGAGGGATAAAGATCCTTTACAAAGGAGTGCCATCAATAACGGTTACAATGACTTATAAAGAGACCATATTCGGAGGCGATAGAATGCTAAAATCCTAAAAGTACACGTTTAGGAAATGGCCTTTCAAGCACTTCGCTGGCCGCACGAGCACCGGCAAGATCACTGCCAACAACCATTTCGCAAAGTGTATGATGAGATTTGAAATAATAACGATTAAAAAACTTCATCTTTTTGAGCCGCTCAAAATGTTCTTCTCCCACTTTTGGACACTGAAAAATCATGGTTCCAGCATATACTTGGGAGCGGTCTTTAAGCCTAAAAAGAAAATGTTGAGATGAGTTTAGAGATTCATACTCAACCCCATCCATCACAAAACCGACAACTTGCCACTGCCCCTTTGTAAGTTGAAATTCCGTGATTTCATCAAGAGAAACAGTCTTTTTAAGTTTCGTTTTATCAATCTTTCGTAGTTGTAGTTGTACTTTTTCGGGAAATAAGAGGTGCCAAATAGCAATAGCTCTCCCAACAGGAAGCCGAGAAGATTTTGGCCTAGGATCTAACGGATCCTGTGATTTCAAGGGTCTTTTCAGGTTCGATTTAGTCGAACAACTAAAAGCTAATCCTAAGATCATGAGTCTCATGACAATCGTTTTAAACATGATGTAGAATATGACATTCCTTTCAGCATTCGGCAAGGCCAAGTACGTTTATGGGCACATCTGTTTATTCATTTTCTTCATTGGACTGGGAAACTTTCCTGCAAAATGAAGGTCAGTCCCCGCATATTCTTAAAGTATGGCTCGATGGCCTTTATAAAAACAAAAATCTCTGGAATCGCCACATTGCCCCAGCTTTTCTGACTAAACTCAAAACAGAATTTGATTTTCTACTCCCGAAAATCAGTCAAGTTCTGGAGTCCGATGATGGAACAATTAAATTTCAAATGCGTTTTCATGATGGCATGGATGTAGAAACAGTTCTGATTCCCTTTCACAAACGTTTTACCATTTGCCTCTCTACCCAGGTGGGCTGTGGCATGAATTGCAGTTTTTGTTACACTGCCACTCAAGGCCTTAAACGGCATCTTGATTCTCATGAAATCGTAGGCCAGTATTTAGTCGCCTTTGATTGGCTTTTAGAAAAAAATCCTAAAGCGATTAAACCCAGTCTCGTTTTTATGGGCCAAGGAGAACCTCTGCACAATTTAGAAGCCTTAAGGCAGGCCGTAAAAATTTTTAATGATCCACGATTAGTTGATCTGGGCCTTCGTCAAATGACATTATCCACTGTTGGTTATCTGCCAGGCCTTAAGAGTCTTCAAGATTTTCCACAAATCAATTTTGCTCTTTCTCTGCACTCTCCTTTTGAAGATGAACGCACGGAGCTTATACCTATAAATCAATGTTTCACATTAAGTGAGGTTCTTAAAGCACTGGAAGATCTTCCTTTACTCCCCAAACAGTTCATCACTTTTGAATATCTCTTGATTAAAGATTTTAATATGTCTGATCGCCATGTGGAGGAATTATATCAATTGCTCTCTCACCGAAAGGCAATTATCAATCTTATTCCCTTTAATCCTTTTCCTGGTTGCAAATGGCAACGTCCAGAAACAAGTGCTATCAATCTTTTCCGTCAAAAACTTGTAGCGAAAAAACTTCGAGTTATGCTCAGAAACACAAAAGGTAGCGATATTCTGGCCGCCTGTGGACAACTCAAAATTAATACACTAGCGAGAAATTATGTCCAATCCTGATGATTATTATGCACGTTTCGGTGGCATCGGCCGACTTTTTGGCCACAAGGCCATGGATACCATTAAAAATGCCAAGATCCTTGTCATTGGAATCGGTGGCGTAGGTTCATGGGTCGCAGAATCGTTTGCGCGATCAGGTGTGAATCACCAAACTCTCGTTGATTTAGATGATGTCTGTGTTACTAATATTAACCGCCAAGTTCATGCCATGAGCACGACTGTGGGCCAGTTTAAAGTCGATGTGATGAAAAAACGAATCCTAGATATTAACCCCTATAGCGAAGTAGAAATCAAACAATGCTTTTTCAGTCCCAAAAATTTAAGCATTATCTTTGATCGTCATTATGATTTTGTCATTGATGCCTGCGATGATTTCACCAACAAGTGTTACCTCATAGATTATTGCCGCAAAAACAAAATT
>CAMCZE010000154.1 GCA_945885655.1 Bacteriovorax stolpii
TCTTTCATGAGAGAGGTCAGTTCGAAACCAAAGGATTTGGCTGTGATAGTAATGTATTGACTTTCACCCCTGGAAATTCACAGTTCAACCACAAGTTCACTCATCAGCATTTTTCATTAAAAATGAATAACCGAGACTGCATCCTAACAGTCGCTCAATACCTAAAGAACGAATTTATTGAGCTAGATGTTGTCAGAAATGAAACGTTTAGTGTTCACCAAGAATCTGTTCCCAGGATTGAACGATACTGTCGCTGGCATAATAGTCCACGTGGCGCTGAACTAGAAGTCTGTAGCACAAGAACAGTTCATGACACTCAAAATTTTACATATTTGGAAGAATGGATTGGCATTGATGTGGGCGGCGGAGATTTTTATCTTAGATCAAGCGTTAAGAAAAAAGTAAATCCCTCTCATTTATAGTTAAGGAGTTATTATGCACAATTTTTATCTCCAGAAGACATTTACTCTTGCAAAACAATCTGTCCAAAATAGAAATCATCCATTTGGTGCTCTACTCGTTTTAGACGGTCGAGTTGTGGCCGAATCCGAAAATACGGTGATAACTGATTCTGATGTCACTCGACATGCAGAATTAAACCTCATATCGAATTTCAGTCATCGATTTACTCAGGAAGAAAGAAATCGAATAACTTTATATTCAAGCACTGAACCGTGTGCAATGTGCACAGGCGCAATTATTTGGTCAGGTATAAAAAAGATCGTTTATGGCTGTTCCTCTGATCAATTGAACAGGATTGCAAAAGGAAAATTTACAATTGAGTGTCGAAAAATTTTAGATCATTCTACAGAGACTTATAAGGTGGAGGGCCCACTACTTGAACAAGAATCTTCACAACTTCATTTAGAGTTTTGGAAATAAGTGGCCCTCCATACCAGGGGAACAAGATCTAGAGCCGGACTCCCTGCTGCCTTAGTGCCTTCACCTGATCTCCGATGACCTTGGAGATACGCTTAGAAATCTTTGTCTTTGGATATCTGTCCTCTATATCTTGGGCCAACTGATCTTTGTTCGCCATCACCTTCTGTGCTACTACCTGCATCCGCTCCTCAAACGTACCAACCTTGAGGTCTAGCTCTTGATCCAGCTTTGCAAACTGCTTGCTTCCAATGCGCGATGGTTCGTCTCTGTCGCCAATTCTAAAAGAAAAGCTTCGCTTTAGGTTGGTGTAGACGCCCGTGCTAAGTAAATCATAGAGAGGGGCAAGCTCGATCTTCCCGTCTTTTAATAGCAACGAAATGTTCTTTGAATGGCCATCATTGTTTAGGATCAGAAGATTGAAACAGATCCAGTCGAAGAAGGCATAGACGCTTTCTTTTCTTTGACGTACTCCTACACTTTTTACGATCAGTGAATAGTCATCTTTGATCGTAGGTCCGCCTTTCTCTTCGTATTTAAACTCGCTTGTGATTCCCAACGCCTGACAAAAATCCTGCTGATGGATCCTGTAAACCTTTCCCTTCTTGTCTTTGTATCGGTCGTAGCGTTCGATCACGAAAAGAGGGTGCTTCCCCACTTCCACAACTTCGCAGTAAGGAACCGTAAATCCGATGGAAGCAGCAAGCTGCATACAATAGTACTCGTTGTAGACGGACTCCTTTACTCCCTCTCGTACAATAGGAACCTTCACGATGTGCGTAGTTGGACCACCATTTTTTGGAAGATAGAATTTTTCTTTATCATAGATGGCCGGAAACTTATCTTGTGCCCCTGCCAGAGAAAGGTAGCCGGGGTTGAGTTTCGCGACTTCCTGAGCTACAGAGTGATGCTTGTCGATGGCGCTGTAAATTCGATCCATCGGTACTGGGACCACCTCGTCACCACTTTTATGGTATGGCGAGGTCTGTGCCGAAGTTACGATGATGGCACCCGCGCAATCTTGGCCAAACTCGTTTAACAACTCATACGGACTTTCGATGTGACGATCCTGCCCAATGACTTTCCTCACGTCGCCCTCCGGAAGGAGGTTTTCAAAGAAGGATAAGGTCGTTTTGTTGGGGAAGGGCTCCTTCCCCAAAGGAAGTGCCAAACTAAGAGGAAATCGCGCAGGTGCAACCAGCCATTCGTCACTGTACTGAAAAGACGTCACGAGCTGTTCGTCGCGCCTAAATTCTCCGACCTTTAATGCCTCATAAAAAACGTTGAGTTTATTCATTCTTCAATCTTTACGAACAGCTCGAGCCCCAAAAATTTTCCAAGTTTCAGAAGTGTTGAAAGCTTCGCTTCTCGCTCGTCTTTTTCCAGTTTACTGATGCCGTTATGAGAAAGGTTGCAGAGCTTTGCCAGCTCCTTTTGAGATATCCCTAACTCCTCACGGCGGTTTTTCAGAAGCTTTGCAAGGTCCTTGGTATTCTCAATTTTTTGCATCATTTTTGAAATTCTCCCTTAAGGGAGATTTTATATCCGATGTCTACCTTTTGCCAGCAATATTCTCCCACAAGGGAGAATATTGCTTAGGTCGGATAAAAACTAGTCATAATTCTCCCTCGAGGGAGAATAAAAAAACCATGTTCGAAAGAATTAACCCTACTCGCCTAATGACATTTCTTTAAATTATCGCGAAATCATTAATGTTGAAAATTGGGTAGTGAAAGTGCCTTAGATTTTTTTGTCTAAAGATACGAATAAATCTTTTCACTATTACTTAAATTAAAAAGGCCCCTTGCGGAGCCTAATTTTCACTTTGCGATGGTGGAGGTGGTAATTTTTTAACTAAAAGTGCTGGGATAAAAATCAAAAATGCACCAATCAAATAAGCATTCACAGAGCCAAATTTCCAATACACAAGTGAAGCATAAATAGGGCCAATCACTCGTCCTAAAGCTCCAAGTGATCTGAACACTCCTAAACTCTGTCCCTGCATATGTTTGGGTGAATAAAATGATGCCAGAGAAGTTAAACAAGGAATGATCATGGCAGAACCTAAGGCCAAGAAAAATAAACCTGCATATAACATCCAAGCAGCTTGAGCATAGGCCAGAAGAATAAGCCCCGGGATAATACTGATGAGTCCATTAAAACTCATTTTTCTCTCACCCACTTGATGGGCCTTACGTCGCACATACCCCCCTTGAACCATGCCGATCACAAATCCGATGAAAATAAACATGTATGCGTTATCCATCGACGTATACCCCAAACGTTCAACGGCGAGGAACGTGAGAGTAAACTCCATACCAGAAAAGGCCGTGATGAATAAGAAGTAGGAGAAGTTTGTGAGATTAATTCCTGGAAGTGGCAGTGGTTTAAAAAGTTTAAACGGATTGATACTTCGTACAAGATGTTTTGCCGATCCTTTTTTAAGAGTCTCAGGAAAAAATCTCCAGATGGTGAAGAAATTAATAAAACTTAAAATTGCTGCAAGTAAGGCAGGTGTTGAAAAAGGATTTATTCCAAAATTCTCTAAGGAAGGAAACTGAGCAATCGGATTATACATCGACAAGATACCACCCATGGCAGGACCAAAAACAAAACCTAAAGCAAAAGCGATTCCAATGGCCGCCATACCTTTTGATCTGTTTTTTTCATCCGTCACGTCGCTCACAATGGCAGAAGCGATTGAAAGATTTCCCGACATAAGGCCACCCACTGCTCGAGCAATGATAAGTAGAGTGAATGATCCAGAAAAAACCCACAAGACATAACTAAGAAATAATCCAAATACTGAAATAAGCAGCACGGGCCTTCTACCTATTCTATCTGAGACTGCTCCCCACATCGGAGCAGCAATAAACTGCAGAAGTGAATAAAGGGCACCGAGAAGTCCTCCAAAAAGAACCACCGTGCTCATCTGAGGAGAGCCATCAGAATTCAAAGAGATACTTTGAATATTTGAAATGAGACTCATCATCCCACTTAAGAAGAAGTTATCTGAATCTACACTTAAGTAATATTTGGCCATGGCCGGAAACATGGGAAAAATAATGGAGAATCCAACAAGGTCCATAAACATCGTTAAAAAAATGAGTTTAAGTGTTCTTTTTGATTCCGAAGAAAGTTCTGAAGGAGCTAATTTTTCTTGTTCTTTAATCACGGTTTTATACCTTTGAGTAACATCGATTTTATAAAATAAACTTTGGCGCTCTTTTTCATTCCCATTGGCATAAATATTAATGAAATGAGCATAATCTTTAATCCATTCTGGATCAGCATTAACACATGATATATGGACCAGCTCCCCTCCATGATTTTTCACCTCATGGGCCAGCTCTTGGCCAATTTCATCAGTGGTTTCTAAACAATCCACCACAAAACTTGGGCAATACACCCCAATTTTTTTTATGCCCTTATCAACTTTTTTAACCACTGTCGTATCAGTGTATGGCCCTAACCAAACCTCGGAACCAAATCGGGACTGAAAAGTCATCGAAGTGGGTAAGGTGGTTTTTAACTTTTCGCAGATTAATTCATACGTTTCTAAACAATGAAGGAGATAGAGATCTTTTTTCTTAAGCACCCGCCTTAGAGGAATGCCGTGGAAAGAAATAACAAGTTCTTGGATATCAGGATGAGAAATCAGCGACTCTTTAATTTTTCGAACTGAGTGATCAATAAAAGCATGCGAGCGATGATAAGAGCTAAGCACAGTGAATGTGGGAATGTTCACACGATTTTTAAATTCATGCCCGAGTCCATCAATAACTGAAGCAATCGTGCTTTCAGCATACTGTGGAAACTGCGGCAATACCAATATACGTTCCGCACGTAGAGATACATCTTCTTTTTCCCAAGCATCAAAAATCACATGTGCACGAGGATTTGAGAGCAAAAAAATATGGTTAAGTTCTAAGTTCGAATCTAAATGGGGTCGTAGGGCCTCTGCCACTTTTTCAGTATTCGTAATGAGAGGAAAACCTTGTGGAGTATGAATACGAGAGTAGGCCTTGGCCGACTGTTTTGGCCTGAAGGGAAGAACAAAAAGATTCAGGATCATTTTCCATAGTAGTGGATTAATATCCACGACTCGAGGATCACCCAAAAATTCACGCAAAAATTCGCGTACATCAGAGACTTTGGTACTTTTTGGTGAGCCTAACTGACCTAGGATCACTTTGATTTTTTCAGACATATGACTTCTTAGTTGAAAGAGTTCAATCTTTTTGCCATAAATGACGCTAAATGACTATAATCAAAGATTAAACAAGGGGCACTTCATGGCCAAAAAACATAAATCCGAAGGTCGTAAAGATAAAGAACTTGCTTCAGTAACGCTTCTCGGTAACACCAATACAGATTATCCCGAGACCTACTGCCCAAGTGTATTAGAAAAGTTCCCTAACAAAAATCCAGATAATGATGCCTGGACAACTTTTGTTTGTACGGAATTTACTTCTTTGTGCCCAAAAACAGGCCAGCCAGATTTTGCCAAAATCTTTATCAATTACATCGCTGATAAAGAAATGGTCGAATCAAAATCCCTAAAAATCTATCTTTTTAGTTTTAGAAATCATGGAGACTTCCATGAAGATTGTATTCAGAAGATCTGTAAGGATCTCTTTAAACTGATGAAACCTAAATACATCGAAGTTATGGGTGATTTTACTCCACGTGGTGGTATTGCGATCTTCCCTTATACATCGATGACAAATGGATCAAAACAGTACGAAGAAATGAAAAAAAATCGTATGGCCAATTATGCTCCAGGCAAATACGGCATGGATCTCTCTCGCCTTTATTAAGCACATTGGGTAAAATGAACTCAACAAGGAAACAGTTATGATGGGACTTGGCCTCGGTGAATTAGTTTTAGTTCTTTTAATCGTAGTTCTCTTATTTGGCGGCAAAAAACTTCCCCAACTTGGTGGAGCACTTGGTGAATCCATTAAAAATTTCAAAAAAGGCATGAAGGGCGATGACAACGATCCTAAAAACCCGCCGAAGCTTTAATGAGTTGAAGTAGAAAACTGCTTTAAGACTCGCAAAACAACGGGTTCGTTTTCGTTAACAAATTCCATCTCCTCAAAAATGTAATGAACAATATCCTCATATGACGAGGTTTTATTCTGAGCACTTAACAGCTGCAGAATATACCGGGCGGCACGGTCGATAAGTTTATTATTGCTTGGTCTCACCCATGTCATCACATTCCCTTCATAACGACCTAATATCCCCATAATAAGGGTTGAGTGAGCATTTAAAAGCATCTTGACCATAAGATGATTAAAAAAGAGATCCCCTCCCCAATTAAAAACTTTTTCTACGTCTTGGCATTTAAATGTCACGCCCTCTACGGACTGAGAAATAATGAAGGCCACTGAGGGGACTTGGCCTGATCGGTCTTGAAAACCTTGCATAGAAATATCAAAACCATGAATTTTAGAAAGATCAATTCGACCATTAAGTTCTGGCCACTCAACTGCACGAGGAGCACGCCATAATAATTCATGCCAGGCCTCTGAAGAGATCTTGGCATCTGGCAAAAAAAGATAACTTAAACTATGTCCCTTCTCTGCATCAAGACGGTTTTCAAAGGCCCGTAATGAAAAAGTCGGAGAACGTTCAGTTGTATCAGTCAAAATACTGATGGCAAGAGAAGGATGAGTGATATAACTCAGATGTTTTTTTTCAAGATAAAGTTTGGCCTCTAGTGAAGTGAGTCGGGCCATTTTATGGTAAGTGGTTGTCGTCAGATCGTGGAGAAGTTTTTGATAAAACTCTGAAAAACTTTCTTCACTCTTATGTTCATAAAGAAGACCCACTCCAATGGCGAGCATGAGAACTGTTGAGGCCTGCATGCGTGTTGAGCCCGAGATGGCCATCGGACCCACATTTAAATTTATTTTATGAATCTTGGGATTCTGGATCACTTCAACAGAACGCTGAATGTTTTTTAAAACATCATCCGGGTTACAATAAAGAAAATAAGGTTTACGATCAGAAACCAACGAAGCTTTATTGACAGCTCCTATCACAAAAGGAGTTTCACCACCTTCAGTAGAGGCCAGCAGAAGATCATGTTCTCCAAAACCCAACTCCATTAATTGTCTCTGCCCAAAGTCCGTTCGGTCCTCAAAACTTTCCACGGATTTTATGAGAGCATAATCACCACCGGCCATAAAAGAAAAAACCTGATCACGAACTTTAAGCTGGCGGTAAAGTGTTTCAAGAACTAATGAAAGACGTCCAGTGGCCCCACAACCACACATAAAAACTTTGTGTCCACTTTTGAGAGTTGTTTCTATATCTTGGGCCAATGCCCAAAGCTCGCTTTTTTTAGTTTTCATGATTTCTAAAGCTTTTTTATCCACCTCTTGAAGGATGTCAAAAGCTTCAGTGATATCATCTTTAACAATTGTAGATAATTGTTTGGTCAGTGGATGGAAGCTCTCGGTAACCAGATGACCCAACTTAAATTGCTCTGAAATTTTTAAAAAAGCGTCCGCTTTTTCTTTAGAACTCATTAGTAAAC
>CAMCZE010000155.1 GCA_945885655.1 Bacteriovorax stolpii
GCCCGAAGCAGGTGTCCTGGCACCTGATAATCATGATGCTATTGATCCTAATGTGGATTATGAGAAGTTTTCAGGAAGGGTAACCGATAAAGATGATTCTTCTCGAATTTTTAAAATCAAAGTTGAAAATAATAACTCTAAATTCTTTCGTGCTGGAGATAAGATTCAATTTAAAGTGAATCTTCAAGAGAAAAAAGACTACTGCACAGGCTTTGTTAGAAGTGCTGAGGATTTTCACTTTACGATATTTGTTGAAAGTCTTGCACCTTGTTATCCAGATTCGGAGTATTTTAAGCGCGGCACATCATTAAATTTCTACTCAAAGGTTTTGGGGCGTCGAGTTCTAGAGGCCTCTCACTATCGAGAGCAGCTCGTCCTGCGAAAAGAAGATTTTTTAAAGCAGCTTAATGATATAAATCATTTCGTCTGGACTTTTGATCAGCAAAAAGTCAAAAAGGCCGCAGAATATGATGAAGAGATCAATCGTTTACAGAGACAAAAACGTAAGGCCCTGGATGATCTGATTACACTTAAACAAGAGCGCTTGATTCTTCAAACTGAACTGATGAAAAAACTCAATGAGTTAGATGAATCTCTTCTTTTTTACCGTGTGGAAAGACAGGAACTCATGACGGATCGATGGAATGTGGATCACGATTTGGGTCTTCCCGTTGGCCAGAGGCCGCAGACGGTCAGAGAACAATAACATTTTAATTGTTCGCAGCTAACTGATGATTTGTAACTTCTTAATTTTTATAAGATCACTTATGATTCAATTCAATATTGAAACACTAGCTTTCGTTTATAATCATTAAAAAAATAGTTTTGCTCATCGATTCTAATAGATGAGTTCTTACTCATTTAAAACCTACATACATTGGCGTTTAAGTTTTATTAATGAAACAGATAGCGGCACTTCTTGAATAATTTCAAGGCGTTAATTTATCCTCATTTGTCTGCGAACAAGATAATATTTTCTTTTAAGCTGGTTTGATCTCAGTTATATTTCACCATATGCATATGATTTTTTTAAAACAGCGTGAACTCGCTTCTCATCCTGTTTACGGAACTTTTAATTCTCTTTCTTCCATCCAACACTTTATGGGTTATCATGTTTTTGCTGTGTGGGATTTTATGAGTCTTCTAAAATCTCTGCAACGTCATATTACTTGTGTTTCGCATCCTTGGCGTCCATCGGCCTACCCCGCAGAAATGGTTCGTCTCATTAATCAAATCGTCTTAGGCGAGGAGAGTGATGTGGATAGTAAAGGACGAGCGATTTCTCATTTTGATTTGTACCTAGAAGCTATGGAAGAAGTGGGTGCCTCCACTGATGGAATTAAAAAATTTTTAAATTCTGGAGATCTATCTGATGTACCAGAAGGGGCGCGAGAATTTGTGGCCCATAATTTAAGAGTTGCAGAATCGGGGCATGTGGTTGAAGTGGCCGCTAGTTTCTTTTTTGGACGAGAAAAACTTATTCCCGATATGTTTCAATCCATTGTGGATATTTTAAAAAAAGAAGGAGTTCATGCACCGACTTTTTTATATTATTTGGAACGTCACATCGAAGTAGACTCTGGAGAGCATGGACCTCTCGCACTTAAATGTTTAGACTATTTAACAAATCATGAATCCCATCTTCAGGGGTTAAGTTTCCGTGCAGGCATGGAAGCACTTGTTGCCCGTGAAAAATTATGGGACAACGTTTTATATTCTCTACCATCAGACAATAATCAAAATCTTAATATCATGAGTGCAGATGGCATTGGCCAATTTTACCCCTCTAGCTGTCCAAGGTCCTAGAAGCATAAATAAGACAGAGCTACCCACTAAGTTAATCTCATATTCTTTTAAAGTCCGTCTTTTAAAGTCCGATGCAGTCATTATGAACGGGCGTACCTTTTCCATTTTACTAATGTTTTCGATTTTTCTTCCAACCATGATTGAAGAAAATAGTACCTACCGTGGGCTTGCGAGTGCTTGGAATGTGATCCCATCACAAAGTTTATCAGGACTTCACTATATCTTTAAGGGTTTTACGGTTAACGAAGACCAAGGTGTGGTGAAAGTTTCAGGTCCCGTCATTGAGATTACTGATGGGCAAAAACTTGGGGCAAGGTTTGATCATGACGGATTTATGTCCGAGATTGATTCAGAAGATTTTGAAAAAGAACAAGAGTTGGGCCAGTCAATCTTTGAAGCAACAACGGGAAATGGTTTAAATGTAGGCACGGCATTTTTAGTAGGAAATGATCTTGTTTTAACTAATCGACATGTGATGTCCGTTAGTGTCGGTATGAAAAAATGGGAGTGCGGAAAATTCACGATTAAACTCAATCACAAAGAAGAAAAAGTGGAGTGCGCAAAAATTCGTTTCTGCAGCTCCCGATTCGATTATTGTGTGGTTGAGATGAAAAAAATGGCCAATACTTTTTCCATTGGTTCAGAAGTTAAACCCTTACGGCTTACTCAAAGAGTGAAGAGTCATCAAGACGTACCCTTACTTCATATTGGAAACGCTGGCGGTCTTGGCATTCAGGCCAGTCGAGGACGTGGCATTAAAATCAACGGGGGAGAGTTCTATCACTTTGCTCCAACCTTGGGTGGTTCTTCCGGAGCACCCATCTTTGACGAAAAATTTGCAGTCTTGGGACTTAACTGGGGACAAACGGGAAATGACTCCTTGGAATCAACTTTTAACCGTGGTGTTCTCATTAAAACTATTTTTGAAGAACTCTCCATAACCCACACTCGGACACTCAAAGAGATAAAGAGTTTTCGTTCATGGTATTCACGAAATCAGAACCACCGTAAAGTCTTTGTCCGCACTAAGAAATAAAGAGTACTAAAAGAGTCAACATTTTGTTGTAAGTAAATAACAGAGACCATCAGATTCTCTCTTCGTTAGCATAAGCCATTAGTTCAATGAACAAATTGTTAAGGAGGATAACCATGTCTCGAATTATTGCTCTGGTCAGCTTGGGGCTTATCATGAGTTTTCAAGTGATGGCCGATTCAACTCTCGAGGGTTTTAAGTCCCGTTTTACGCTTGTAAAAAATGACTCTGGTAAGGTTACTTTAATTAAACTTAATCGTGTGGTCGCTCATTTTTCCATTATGCCTTTCATTGAACAAATTAAGGCAGATCTTTTAAACGAACAACATAGTGCTCTTTTAACAGATGATGCTGTTCGTGAACAACAAATCGACGAAGCTTTATATGAGCTTGGATATAACGTCTATGATAAAAATTCCGATGGTTATGAAGAGGCCTTGAGAACAAAAGAATCTTTTTTAAATATTAAAAATATAGATGTTAATGCTTCTTTTAATGAACTTAATCAAAAAGATTTCTGGAAAGAGTTTGAAAATAAGCTCAATGAAGCCTTTCTTCTGATTGATCCTACCATTCTTGCTAACCTTGATGACTCTCGGTTTTTTTATAAAAAACAAGTCATTTATAAGGTTGTCGTTTGGGCACTTGATCAAGCTAAAAAGAAGTTCTCAAATATTCCAGTGCTTAATATTGCTAGTTTTGTCATCGTTCGTGTTCACGATATGATGATGGAACAACGTCATTTTCATCACAATATGCTTCTTCATTATTTTGAACTTATCCCTGAAACAAAATTAGGAATGACAAAAGAAGAAGTTGATCGTGCCGTATCATCTATCTATGAATACCGAATTGATGTGACAAATCTTCCAGAGTCTAATCGTGCAGCTCAAGATTGGATGAACTTTGGTATGAATAATTTTTATCGTACAGTTCGTACCGCTAACAATAGAGTAAGGACTTGGGACGAAAATGTTTTCTCAAATGTTGATTTTCAAAATGTTAAAAAAATTAATTTTGGTTTTGCAGAAGTAACAGATAAGGATACACGTAAAATTTATCACCTTCACGTTAATGCTCACCAGTTTAGCCGCAAACCTGCTCTTGCTCATAACTTTGCTAGACCTCAGCAAGTGAAACAATTAAGAGCGATTTTAAATCTATCAGGGGTGGCGTTAGGTTTTATACAGATGCCTGGGTGGTTAAAAGGCCAAGTGGAAGGCTTTATAAACTCAATGTATGTGAATCAAGTTCGAATGGAGGGTGCTCTCGTGGCCCATTTTGAATCAACCGGTAATCAAGAGATGATTAAGCACGTTTATCGTCAACGTGCTAATTTCTATATCTTAGAGTAGACACCTTTCTTTAGAAAAGCGGTGCCCTTGGGTGCCGCTTTTTTATCTTCTACCTTTCATTTTTTTTAGTCCCTACCTGAGTCAGTATTAAAATCATAATCTGAATCGCAAAGAAGCTTGCTAAAAAGATTGCTCCTCCCTCAGAAAATCCATAAGAGTGTAGTCCCGATGCCAAGATGTAGTTCACACCAAACCAGGCCATCATGACGCTCATAAAAGCACCTGCCACTAATGGGACAAAACGCTGAGCAGGAATCCATGAAGAGTATTTGCCATGAAGAATGGCCATATAAACCAGAAGAACAATCAGAGACCAAGTCTCTTTTGGATCCCAGCCCCAGAATCTTCCCCAAGAATAATCGGCCCACACACCACCAAGAATAACACCACCAGAAAGAAGAACCACACCCACTTTAATACAAGTGTAGATAAGATCCACTTGATAACGATACTCTGCTGGCCCAACAGGACGAAAACGATTTCTTAACAAAAGAGAATTGGAAAGAATCCAAGACAAGGCCAGGGACGCATAAGAGAGAATAACGGTTGTTACGTGAGTGGAGAGCCAAAAGTTATCCCGAAGAACAGGAACTAGAGGAGAAATACCTTCATCCAGCATGCCATGTGCAAATTTCATCATCATAAGACTTAGAATATTGTAGGCAAGTCCGGCGATTACAAAAACGACTTCACGGCGGACAAGCGAGATTATACAGCTGATCAGCAAAGCACCAAGGCCCGAGAACATGACGGTCTCGTACATATTAGTTACGGGGGCCCGGCCTGAAATCATGACTCTCATACTTAGGGCCGCAATCTGAATCCCAATGGAAACCACTGTTATGATTGTTCCGGGAGTTTTATTTTTAAAAATAACGAATAGCGCGATGCCTAGGATAGAACTCAACATGGCCCATAAAAAAAGATTCCACTTAAAATATTTAAGTTCCAAAAGATACGCATCACCTTTAATTCGAAGGTAGTCGGCCTTTGCTTCTTGAAAAAGATACTTCACAGGATTCATACCCTTATCCTGGGCACTCATGACACGAGCTTCAGTTAAAAACTCGCCAATGGGAGAAAATGCAATTTTCCCCTCTTGAATAAAAGGCACATTCCAGGCCCGTCCTTCCACGATGGCCTGATACGTACCTAAACGTTGAACGACCCTATTAAGTTCTTTCTTATAAGCATTGTTCTCTTTGAGACTTGCAAGTTCCGTATTAATGATTTCTGCTTTGGCCAAAAGATCTAAAACAGGAGCAGATGTCTCAGTATCTTTTATGTTCAGAAATTTTTTGACATCAACATGATCAACCTTCACTCTCACCGGAAGCTCCAGAGGCATGCCGAAGGCCTTGAGGGAGAGTTTACAAAATGCTTCAGTGGCCGAAAGTTTATCCACCTTTGTGTCGCCAGAGATGAATTTGATAGAGTCAGTGGCCAGAACATACAGAGGTTTTTCTCTACCACCGGCCAGCACAGGAAAAGTTTCAAGCTCCTGTGTACAGAAGTCCATTTGAGCAAAGACCGAAAAAGAAAAAAAGAACATTAAAATCTTAAGCACGGGTCACTCCCGGTTTTGCTAAATGTTTACGACGTAAATAAAAATGCCAGATGGATCCAAACACTAATAAAAATGAACCAAGATATTTCCAAGGTCTTCCCGGATCATAGTTCACACTTAGGACACTACCATATGGGCCCTGGTCTGTTTGATAATATGAGGCCTGGTAAAAAGTGAAGTCTTGATACTTGAGAGGATTATTCATAAAGACATGATGTTTGCTTGAGCCTGCATTCCCTCGGAACAGGGTCACAAAACTCTCAAAACTCGCTGGAGTGGCCGTACCCGGATCAGTGTCCATTTTAAAACGATCAAGCACGATTTCATAAGGCAGCATGATGGTTTTTTTTACGATCTTAAAGATAACCTTATCTTCGCCCCGATTATAAGAAATTGGCCGATCAGATTTAACCCAAAAAAGCTGATCATCAATTTTAACTTCAATGGCCTTTAAATCACCTTTAATGGTCTGACCATTTTCCTGAACAGGTTTTACGTATCGAGGTGTCATCGTAGGATAAGCATCTTCTCTAAATTCTAATAAACGGATTTTAAAACCCATCCATGGCAAAGGGATCTCATTATTGAGACTGATTTTATATGCGCTCCATCTTTGAGTCTTTTTATCAAAGTATGCGGCCCCTTCTCCAAAAAGAAAAAGATGTGGAGATTTTTCAAAAAGTTTTTTGCTGAACACTCGGTAAGGTGAAGACTCATCAAGTTCCATCTTTTGATCTAAAGGAAGGGGTGACATCTCAGGCATAAACTGCAGAGTCTTGTCATCAAAAGTGAGTTCAACAATATATTTTCCACTCACCCCTTTTTTCTTTTTAAGTTCTTTGGGGGCCGGACTCATACACTCACCCGTCTGGCCATTCCAAACAATAAGACCATCAGGATGATTAGTGGAAAAACAGCCTTCAAGTTCTTTTGGCATATAATGCACGTTTAAAAGACCCATCTGAAGAGTGTTATTAAAATCAGAATCTGGATGAAGCGTTAAGGTAAAAAATTCACCGAAGTTGTCATTATAAAGACGGTAACGGGCCGACGACTGGCCGGATGTTTTTATTTTGATGGGGATCCATGAAAGTTCATCTTCAGCAAAAGGCAGGAACTTTTGAAGTTTGATTCCCTCGTATTCCATTTTTAATTCTTTCTCCCAGGCCACAAAAGGCAAATCCACAGTGACCTGTTTACCATTTGAAGGGAATTCAATGATAAGTTCTTCCGCACCTAACTGAATCTCCCTGGCAGGAATGTTGGGCCCCAAGGTGATGGAGCCATCGACACCGGCCTGATAGGTGATAAAGGAACCTAAAAATAAAATGATCAGTCCTGAATGAATCGTATAAAAACCATAAAGATGTTTTTTAGGAGGCAGCCTAATGAGTGTGGCAAAAAGAATGGAGAGGAACATTAAAAACTGAAGCATCATAAAAGGAAATGATTTATAGATCAGGCGGTTGGCGTATTCTGTTCCATGGTAGGATTCCATAAAAGTTCCGTAACCCAGAACACAGGCAAAAACGAGAATAATGATGACAGCAAATTTTACGTTACCAAAAAAGAGTTCCACTTTTCGGTAATATTTAATAAAAGTATCCATAATTTGGAGCCTAATTTCTCATGTCAAAAAGTAAAAGTCACGCTGGGATAAAAGATTTA
>CAMCZE010000156.1 GCA_945885655.1 Bacteriovorax stolpii
TAAAAAAGACGACTCACTTACTCAGGAAGAACTCATTAAATTCTGCCGAGAGAATCTCACTTCATATAAGCTACCGAAGTTTGTAGAATTTCGCTCTGAACTTCCTAAGTCAAACGTAGGAAAAATTTTACGAAAGGATCTTCGAACGGAGACTGTGAGTAAAAGTTAGAAAGCTTTACTTTCTATTAACCTTAATACAAACTTAAGATATAGAGAGCAGCAGTTAAGCAATCAAGGACGATTATCCAGAGAGGGATTTCTGGTCTTAAATGAAGCTAAAAAAGAAAGCGCCCCGTGCAGGGCGCTTTTTTTTTCTTTATTTTAGATTCGTTTTAAAACTTATTCTAATCCTATCGTGTATCTAGCCTCAGGAAATAGGTCCCATAAATCTTCTGCATCATCTGTAGCACCGAAAGCAAATGCTGAGACTGAAGGAAGAGTCTTAAGCCAATTTGTAATTTTGTTTTCGTGATCCTCATCTTTCACTCGAAGATCTCCCATATTTAGGGCATGAACTCGTTTATATGTCACTTCGATTTCAAAACTTTGATCATCTTCTCCGCAAGCTGCTTTGTAGCCAGTGCCTGGAACTTCTTTGTAGGCCTTGTATTTGACTTTTAAGACTGGAACCTGTCCAACCCAAGCTTCTTTATTAATATCAATCTCAGTCCAGCTCTTCATTGGGGCAAGGCAGAGTCCTGTTGCCTCATCCATTGTACAGTTCGGGTAGGCCGCTAAAAGGGCATTACCATCTGGGGTCAGTTCAAATGAAACATTTCCAGCAACTTCATACTGACAAGCAAATCCGGCCTCCCAACCCAACCACTCAGAATTTTCATCGGTAAAACGATACTTTTCTGAAACTTGTTTTTTAAATTTAACGATTTGATCAAGCGAGATGAAAACTCCATTTGGAGCGAGACTGTCTTCATCAAATAGACCTTCAAGAAGAGATTCTTTATTAAGATTATCTTCATCAACAGTGAATGCAGAATATTGTAATGTTCGTGTTCCAGCTTCTTTGTAATGTCTTTGAAAAACAGCAAGATATTTTGGCATATCAATAGTGAGAGGATTATTTTGTCTAAGTTCTTGAGAGCCTAAACCTAAATATCTTGTGGCCTTGGCATCAAACTCATAAACACCACCATAACTTGGAAGGACCTCTTCTTGGTAAACGCATTTATTAGAAAGAGCTAACAACAATAGAGGCATAGGCAAGATTTTTGAAATTTTCATGTATTATTCCTTGGTAAGGGAGAGCTTAAAGGAAATGAGTAAAGGGGAGTAGAGGGAAGGTAGGAATGACCTAGATGGTGTCCAAAAATTATACAGTGCCGGTAATCCCTGCCCAAAGGTCCTATGCAAATCAAGACACCCGTTAGGATATTTCGAAGGAATACAAATGAACCTAAAATATATCTTTCAATTAGTATCTACTTTTTTAGTCATCAATACTGCGTTTGCGGCAGACGTTCTTATTTGTCCTCAGGGTATTGAACTTTTAGATCATTACCAGGGACGAACACTTTGGAATCATCATTTATTAGAATTTAAATCACAAAAAAGAGAAAAACTGATTGTGGAAAAGTTTTTTAAATTTCAAAAAGTTGATTACTTTATGGCCATAAGGGTACTTAGGAAGGCCAGTGCTGTTGAAAATGATTTAATGATGCTCGAAAAAAATGATTCATATATATCCGATCTTGTGGCCTTTATTTCTTCTCGTATCCATGTAAATAAATCTAAAAACATTCCTGAAGACTGCCATGTGGAGGAAGTTTCTCGCCGACATAATGGGCAGTATGTGTTTCAGAAAGAGATTTGGAAACAACTTGATTATCAAACTCAAGTCTCCGTTATTAATTCTGAAGCTATCGAGGAATTTCTAAGTGCTTTAAATATAAAATCGATTCAAGATGCTCAGTATTTTAATAGTGCTTTAGATGCAGGTGAGCTTAATACAGTGAAAGGTTATTTAAATGTCTCTCGGAGAGTTCATTTTAAAAATATCATATTAGATGCGAAGACAGATTCAAAAATTTTTGGAAATAAAAGATTATGCGGTCTACAGATTTATGAAAATGGTTTTGATTTTCGGAAATTTGTTTATGTAAAAGTTCAAGGCAAGGCCCATAAACAGTTTAGTCTTCGTAAAGGATTAGAGTTTTTAAATGATGGGTTTGCCTCTAGAGGGATGTGTGATTAGGCCCACTTTCTAAGTTTTTGGGCATTCAAATAGTTGGCCTCTGATCCACTTCGGAAATTGAGCATGTTTTTTAGCAAAGTCGTGAATTATCGGAGTAAATTCTCCAAAGTCAGTGCCGCTGATGTCTTAGAATCCTTATACTTAATAATCATCGCACATCGAAGCGTGAGTCCTTGCTCCTGGGCCCATTTAAGATTTGCCGATACTGGACGATTTCCGGTAACGACAACAGCATAAGCAGGAATAGGTTCTCCAGGTTCTAAGATCCGCTCATTTACGCAATCATAAACCGGCACTCCTTTAGATAAGATCACTCCCGGCGCAATCACAGCACCTTCAGAAACTTGCACTCCTTCAACGATTACGGCCCCTGCTCCAATAAAAGCATTGTCCTCGATCACAACTGGAGTTTGTCCCACGGGCTCGAGCACCCCACCGATTTGTACACCGGCAGAGAGATGAACATTTTTTCCAATCTGTGCACATGAGCCCACGAGAGCGTGACTATCCACCATGGTGCCTGAATCAACATAAGCACCAACGTTTATGTAGGCCGGAGGCATGATGATCACACCTTGGGCCACGTAAGCGCCACGACGAACAGATGACCCACCTGGGACCAAACGAACTTTATCGGCCACTGTGAATTCACGAGCGGGAAGATTATGTTTATCAACGAATCCACCGGCGAATTCTTTGAGTTCACCAGCTTTGAAGGCCGCAAGGATCGCTTCTTTGACTTCAGTTTGCGCGACCCATTTGCCTTGTTGGTTTTTAATGGCCGAACGAACGAGACCTTTTTCTAAAAGATCTAATGTTTCCATCCAATTCATTTTTGACCCCCGAACCATCTTTTCACTTCTTTATCAGCATCCAATACAGGTGCGGCACTTTTCATATCGAGGGCCGATAGGGGAGGTGCCATACGAGAAGAGGCGATATCTCCCCTCTCAGCTAATAAACGTTTTACAGGAACTGGATTGCTAGTGACAAACAAGCTGTTAGAGGCCTTGGTCCAAAGCTCTTTGGCATCAAAGGTTTTATTTAGGCACTGCTGAACATAAAGATGAGTTTCTTTCGGCCACGCGTTTGAAGCGACAGAGATAAGCCCACATGATCCAGCTGCCACAAAGTCAGACAATAAAGCATCGTCTCCACAATAGACGGGTTTATTGCCTGACGCTTTTAGGAATTCTTTAAATTTTTCAACCGAACCACTGGCCTCTTTGATCGCCCAATAGTTCTTGTGGTCTTTTAATCGAGCAACCACTTCAGTCGACATAGGCACTGCAGTTCTACCCGGAACATTATAAAGCATCACGGGTTTAGTGACTTTATCCATCAGAGTCTTAAACCACTCATATTGACCTTCAGGCCCTGGTTTCGCATATAGGGGAGTGACGAAGAGGTAGGCATGGATAGAAAGTGTTTCAAGGTAAGCAATCCACTCTAGACACTCTTCTTGAAGGTGTCCCCCTACTCCCACCATGATAGGGGAGGAAGGTTTTAAGTTAATGACGTGCTCGATGATCGCTTTTTTATTTTTAAGAGTGAGGTTTAAGGCCTCAGCGGTGCTGCCCAAAATCAGAAGACCGTTTTTAGCGGCGTCTTGTTGTTTTACAAGAGTCGTAAGCGACTCAAGATCCACCAATCCATCGGTTTTAAGGGGAGTCACGAGTGCAGTCCAGAGGGCGAAATCTTTTACGTTACTCATAATTATTCCTTATAGAGAGAGGTGGGTTTCCACCACATGCTGAAAGGGGTGAAGGCCCGCTTCCATTTTTTTTGTTTTTATTAAATTGGCGGCCCAAAGTGCACCTTCGGCAAAAAGCCTACGGTCCTTGGCATCGTGAGTGAGGGTGATGGTTTCAGATCCTGTATCAAGAGTTAAGGAGTGATGTCCAATGACATCTCCTGTGCGGTCACTGGTAATTGTTGAAGGAGCATGCAACCACTCTTTCATACTCAGTGCCGTTCCACTGGGAGCATCCACTTTCTTATGGTGATGGACTTCGTGGATGGAAAATTGTTTGTGAGGAAAAAGATGTGATACTTGATTTAATTTTTCGATCAACTGTTTTAGGGCCACAACTCCTAAGGAGAAATTGGTTCCATAGATCCAAGTGAGATTATGATCCTTTAGAGTCTGATTAAAATCCTCTGGCCACTGAAACCCTGTTGAGCCAGTGACCACAGGAAGTTTTGTCTCTAGGAGGATGGGGATTAAACTTAAAAAAGCATCCCCAGGCAAAAACGAAATAATCAGATCGTGTTTTATCAGCTTTTCAAAGGTTGGCACATTCACGCGATCAAAAACTTCCACCGTACCCTGAGCGAGTTCAATGACCTTAGAGCCTGTTTTGCCTTTGCCTAAAACTGCGATGCTCATCTTATGGCCTCAATCAATGTTTGATGAAGTTTCTGGATACAGATATTGGCCTCATCTTCTTTTACGAGGAAGTTAAAGTTATAAGGACTTGCTCCTAAACTCATCATGCGGATTTTAGCTTCATCCATCGTTCCAAAAATTGTTTTTGCTAAGTTTGATCTGCGGTAAAGTTCATTTCCGATTAAAGAGATGAGAGAAAAGCCTTTTTCAATTTCAAGGTTTCCTACTTTTTTAAGATCCTCTATGAATTTTATGTTCTCTAAGGTGGCATGATCTACTGTGATGGCCACACTGATTTCAGATGTGGTGACACAATCAACCGATACGCGGTGTTTAGCGAAGATATCAAAGATGGATCCCATAAAACCAGAGGCATTATACATGTTAGGGGTTGTTACTGTGACAAGACCCTGAGCACTTCGTTTGGTAATGGCCCGAACAGGAGGTCTAAACTCAACGGTTCTTCTGATCCATGTGCCAGGCTCATCTTTAGCAAAAGTACTTCCTACAAAAACAGGAATGGATTTTCTCACGGCCGGGGAAATCGTAGCTGGATGAAGAATCTTTGCACCATATTGGGCCATCTCACCAGCTTCTTGATAAGCGAGTTCGGGAATGATTTTTGCTTCTTTACAGATGCGTGGATCAGTTGTGGCAATTCCTGGAACATCGGTCCAGATTTCTAAACAAGTGGCATCTAGGGCCTCCGCAAATAGAGCAGCAGAATAATCACTGCCGCCGCGGCCAAGGATCGTGGTGTTGCCTTGGATGTCAGAGCCGATAAATCCTTGGGTCACATAAATTTTATTTTCAGTGATGGTCATTTTGTTTTTACATTCACTGGCCATGAGATCGATTAGAGGTGCTGCCTGGCCAAAATGGGAGTCTGTTTTTAAAACTGAGCGAGCATCAAGAAGGACAATCTCTTTATGAGGAGCTTCTTTTCTTAAAACTTCACGAAAGATTAAAGATGAGATGCGCTCACCAAGACTTAACATATGATCATAGGCCCGTGGAGTAAGTTCTTTTAGGAGAGTTAGGTTTTGAACCAGAAGATCTAGTTCGGTGAAGTTCTGTTGCAACAAACTTGCTGCTTCTTCACTCATTGGGGCCACTTGCTTTAAAAGACTCGTGTGGCGCTCTTTTAAATTAAAAATGATTGTATCACATAATTCAAGCTCACCTTTGGAGGCGGCCTTGGCGATTTCAATTAACCGATCTGTTGTTCCCGAAGTAGCAGAAACGACAACCACAGATGAGTGGTGCTCAAGACAAACCTCTGCACTTTTTTTCATGGCAGCAGCATCACCCATCGATGTACCGCCAAATTTTGAAACAACAAGCATCTCTTTTCTCCTGAAAAGTTAGACTGAGAAGTTAAATATAGTGGTAATGATATTAGGATTAGGAATGAATTCCTAACCTAAAGCACTCCACAGTTTTTGCTGTGACAATCGTGAAGTGTAAGCTTCAGCGACCAATAAAAAGTGAATTTAAGTTCAGCTCTTTATTTCGGCCACGATTCTCTTAGAAGTAGATCAATGGTTCTTAAAAAACCTCTTCACTTCCTACCAAAAACGCAGCTCCTCTTTAGGTAACTTTGCAAATCATAGACAATTAAATTTAAAAAACCAAGTTTACTTTTAAAAAATATTCAAGATGATGAAGGTGCTAAAAACTTTCGGAGAGTGAATATGAAAAAAGTCGGTTTTATTGGTTGGCGTGGGATGGTGGGGTCAGTACTGATGGATCGAATGCTGTCAGAAAATGACTTTTTTCGCATGGAATCTTACTTCTTCAGCACCTCTCAGAAAGGAAATGCCGCCCCTAAGGTGACAAATGGTCACCAGACACTCATGAGTGCGCTAGAAACTAAAGAATTGCTTAAGATGGATATCTTGGTTTCATGCCAAGGTGGAGATTATACCCAAGAGATGTTCCCTCAACTTCGAAAAGATGGATGGAAAGGAATTTGGATTGATGCGGCCAGTACCCTTCGAATGAAGGATGACAGTGTCATTGTTTTAGATCCTGTGAACCGCCATCATATTCGTGAGGCACTCCATAAAGGTGTAACTAATTTTGTGGGGGGAAACTGCACGGTTTCCCTTCTCCTTATTGCCCTTCATGGCCTATTTAAAGAAAACTTAGTGGAGTGGGTGAGTTCCATGACTTACCAAGCTGCTAGTGGAGCTGGTGCTAAAAATATGATCGAACTTTTAGATCAGATGCGCTCAGTGGGAAATCGTTTTGGCCAAAATCCTGCCATGGAAGCCTTGGATCTTGAGCGACAAATGGCCACTCTCATCACGGAAGGATCTTTTCCAAAAACAAATTTTGGCCATCCATTGGCACTTAACATCTTGCCTTGGATTGATTCAGAAATGCCAAATGGTCAGAGTAAAGAAGAATGGAAAGCTCAGGTCGAGGCCAATAAGATTCTTCAAACCACAACGATGATTCCAATGGATGGAACATGTGTTCGTGTGGGAGCTCTTCGTTGTCACTCTCAAGGACTCACCATTAAGTTAAAAAAATCGGCCCAACTTGCGACGGTGGAAGAACTTATCCGTTCTGCAAATCCGTGGGTGGAATTAGTTCCTAACAATAAAGCAGATACCCTGGCCAAACTCACACCTGCTGCGGTTTCAGGTAAAATGCATGTACCTATTGGAAGACTTCGTCCTATGACCATGGGAGGAGATTTTTTTAATGCTTTCACTGTTGGCGATCAATTATTGTGGGGGGCCGCTGAGCCGCTTCGGTGTGTGCTGAGAATGGCACTAGAATAAATAGACTTGGCCATACTTAGGTATGA
>CAMCZE010000157.1 GCA_945885655.1 Bacteriovorax stolpii
AAGATGCTATACTCTGATTCATATCACTTAAATGATTTTGGTGCGAAGTTTATTGGTGATCAGATCCATGAAGATTTATATAATGATCTTTTACTTAGATAATGTCAGAACCGACTCATAGGCCCTCTTAAAACCATTACCATCTATCATATTAGAAGAAGAATTTTTTTGGATAGCTGACCAGCTGGCCGCAAACGACGGTGTGAGAACGTCACGATAGGGTTTACTGGTCAAACTTCAATGGTGGTCACTCGATCTTGCATGTCCGGATCAAGGCCCCCACTCCAGAAAAGACTAAGGCCTACGAGAACCTAAAGACAAAGAAATTAATTGGCATAACTTTCATAAAATATTATTTCACGAAGCAGATCGTGAAAATAGAGCACGTATTTCTCGATACGACTACTGTCGAGAGTCGGGGGCACTGATGAATGTCACGGATGGAACCTACAGAAATCATGACTTCAGCTTAAAGCGAGATGAAATCGCTACGGTAGAAGACCTAAACCCCGGTTGTAATAATTTTCTTAGGTCATGAATCCAGAGTTCAAAAGAAAACTTGGTATAAAAGGTTGCTGTTAGCGGCTTTCACGTTTGCATAAGATATGTAAAATCCGCTCTTAGCAAGAACTCATACATAGATTTTAATTTTAAGGCCATGGTGCAGGGGCCTCTTCCCTTGCTCTTGCATACGAGTTCTGCAACAGCAGGCATAGTTAAACAATCAATATTCCCGCCAGATTCCTTAAAGGCCAATGCCATTTCACCAAGCTTTTTAGCTCGCTGTTTTGGAGTATTTGCTGACAGACAAACAGTGATCTTCACAGCGGCGGTAGGATTTTCAAAACAATCATTGAATTTAACTGGTTCGTTATTAAACTTTGCGAGATATGTCTTGAACAATTCTGTAAGGGCCTCACTTCGTTGAGGCCCTTACAGCATAAAACTATTTTACTTTCTTATAAGTACAACTACGGGCCCTTTTAATAGGTACGATTAAACGGTTGGCCGTAGCTGGTAAGTTAACAACACGAACTCCATGAAACTCAGTGCCTTCAACTTTGTATTCTAAGGTTAAAGTTTCACCATCATCAGCTAAACTTAAGTTTATATCATCTTTTGCCCAAAAACCTGGAGCAGGAACTTGTTTTTGAGCGGAAGTAAAATCAAACCAAACAAATACGCCTTGAGCACCTTGGCCAACAGCCTGGAAAAAGCCTTTTTTGCACTTATAAGTGATAAAAGGCAGACCTTCGTCCCGAGTCGTTCCAAAGATGAATTTGGAAGAAGAACATTCTTCCCGAAATAAATTCCATGATGAACTTCTATAGCTATAGAATTCATCTGTAGATGTGACATCTGCTGTGACTTCAAGTTTGTCATGAAGGCCTTTTTTGACAATCTTTGCGTTTAATTTTAGATCATTTTTGCAATCTTCACTTTTATAGTTCCCACTGATTTCATTCATGGCCTCACTGATTGTTAACCCAGCAAAAGCATTTCCTGCAGTGACAGAAACTAAAAGTGCCAACAAAATCGTTTTCATATCAAACTCCTATTATGGTGTTAAAAATTAAAGCGCCTCTTCTTGATGCGACGCACCATGCCACAAAAAGAGGGCCCTCTTTTTGATTTTGTAACAATTACTTAGTCCCTTAACTGCATTAAAGATTTGTGAACTAACCCATTTAAATAGTGAAAGCTCTACTCGTATTTAAAGACAAATCAAATCCAGAACAGCATCACCACCCAAGTTTAAAATCAATTATTTGGCATGATTATTAGACCACAGACTAAAAGTGTTATAAGGACTGCTGACTGAGAGCTCGTTTTAGATTGTTTGCTGTTAACTTAAAGAATTTTTTTGTCTTAGAAAAACAAAGGCCCCATATCGGGGCCTTTGTTAGGTCATTATTTTTATTGTTTTGCCCTTGAAGGAGGTTTTTGTGTCCCACCTCTAGCAAAAACTTTTTTCTTATCTTTCTCACGCTCATCCATGACAGCTGAAAGTTTTTTACCCACATCTTCTAACTCATCAATGAGTTTTTTCTTAATGAGTTCCGGAGATTTAAGCACTCGTCTAAACTCGTTAAGGGCCGTGGTTTCTTCTTTGATAAGGAGAAGACGTTTTTCTACTTCTTCTTTTGTCATACGGTAGATGGCCATGTCGGCCAGGTATTCAGCGTACTTAAATTTTTCTTTTGTAAGATAATCGATGTAATCCTTGCGATTCGCCTTTTTCTCAGCGATGGCATAATGTTTTTCACGGATAAATCTTATGATCTCGCTATTTTTAGTTAAACGATCCTCGTAATCTTGGATCAAAAGTTCATAACGGCGTTTAGTAATCGCAATTCTCTGAACTGTAAAAACTTCAACGATCTCTTCTGGCGAATGGAAAACTTTCACACCTTTTTCAGTGATCAACGTATAGTTAGGCACAATCGAACTTACCACGCCCATCGTTGTTTCAACTTCTTTAAGGGTTGGATTGTGTCCACGTTTAAAGAGAAGTTCAATATTGATGACGTTATCAACTGATGAATCGATGTAATCTTTAAGAAAATCCGCATCCATATGTTTATTTAAATGACGGTAAATTTTTTGAGCATCATAACCTTTAGGAACTTCAACGATGAAAATCTTTTCTCCCACCTGCTTGAACGCCATACGAGTAATGATTCTGCCCTTTTCATCGGTTTCCACTTTGTCCGTATAATAACGAAAAAAGGGTTTAATCTTTTTGATTTTTCCCGTTTCTACAAACGAAATCATCGATTTAATAATGTCTTCGTGATTAAAGCTTGGAATAACAGAAGAAAAGCCAGTACCAATACCTTCGGCGCCATTTAGAAGCATGATGGGAAGTTTTGGTAATAACCCCACCGGCTCCATAACTTTTTCATCATAGTTAGGAACCATCTGCACTTGGTTCATATCATCAAATAATAAAATCTCTGCCACTCGACCAGATCGACATTCAATGTATCGGGCAGCAGCTGCCTGAGTTTCCATTCTCTCACCAAAATATCCTTTTTTATCAATCAAGGGATAATTGTTGGAGAAAGTATAATCTTGAGCAAGGTTCACAATTGATTGCTCAACCGAGGCCGGACCATGGGGGTGAAGAGTAAGGACCAGTCCAGTAAGGGAGCTCACTTTAATGAGGCCCTTGTTAGAATTTTTCCATAAAGTAAAAAGAATTCGTCTCTGAGAAGGTTTAAGGCCGTCTTGCAGATAAGGGATGGCCCGATCCATTAATGTATAAATCTGATAGGTTCGATATTCTTCTTTAACCAAGTCTTGTAGAGGCACTGCCGACATTGAATGAAGGGTTTGTGGTGAATCTTTACTCATTTAAGTCCTCGCTTCCGCTTTACTTTTTTTCTTGCCTGCGATGATGTTGGTTAAATCAACATCAATTTCTTCAGAGTCAATCAATAGATCTTTACGAAGTTGGGATTCCTTACCAAAACAGGTTTCAAGCATATCTTTTGAAGCACTCATATTTTTTACTGAGATTTTGGTGAACTCGCGGCGATTAAGTACGTGTTTGAAGGCTTCAGGACTCATCTCCCCTAGTCCCTTGTTTCTCATGATCTCTTTGATTTTAACGTCTTTTTTGCTCTTCAGTGTTTCAAGCTCATTTTGAGACTCACAATAAACAGTTCCTTTATCAGTCACAACCTCAAAGAGAGGAGCTTTTGCAATTTGAATCATGCCGTGCTCAAACATCTCTGGCCAGAAAGTAAAAAAGAAGTTCGTTAGAAGTGTATTAATATGCCCTCCATCAACATCGGAATCGGCAAGAAAGACAATTTTTGAATAACGAAGATCGTGATCTTTTGGGTCAACTTTCTGACCAATAGCAAGTCCTATGGAACTCATAATATCGGCAAACTCTTGATTCTCAAGAACCTCTTTAATAGAAGCTTGAGAAACGTTCATCGGTTTACCTTTAAGAGCAATCCCACCTTGATACAACTTATCTCTGGCCGAACGAAGACCACCAATAGCTGAATCTCCTTCACAGATAAAAAGAGTACATTTCGTACGGTCTTTTCTTTCATTGGCATCAAGGAGTTTTTCAACTCTTTGTTTTTTACCTTTTTTGGCCAATTTTGAAGCATCTTTTAGGTCCATCAAACGCTGACGAGATTTTGCACGCTCTAAAATGTGATCAAGAATTTCTTTATTTTTTCTCATGAACTTTTCCATGCCATCAACCATAAAAGACTCAAGGGCCTTTTCAAGGAAAGTGTCACGTACAAGTTTTCTTTTTGTCTGAGATTCAAATCGAGGATTTGGCATCACGATACCAATGACAAAAGTTGTGCCCGCAAGCACGTCATTATCAACTAAAGTGAGTTTGTCTTTTTTTGCCGTTCTCTCGAGTTTATCTTTAACAGTATTAATAAAGAGACGTTTGATCCTATCGTGGTGAAACCCTCCATCATAGGTAGGTGTCGAGTTCACAAAGGAGATCATTCTTTCTTTATCATCAGATTTTTTATCAAAACATAAAGAGAGATGAAGGTCATATTTGGCCTTCACTTTTGCTCCCTTTACATTGGTTGTCTCATATTCAAAGGCCTGATCTCCAATGAGCTGGGCAGAATCAGGGGCAATCCTTTGAGCTAACTCAAAAAGACCTTTTTTATACATGTACTTTTCATCATTAAAATAAAAAGTAAGACCTGGATTATTGTAGGCCAAATCGATAATACGTTTTCTTAAAAGCTCACGATCAATCACTTGGTTTTTATAAACTTCTTTGGCCAAGACCACATCGATTTTTACACCCGATGGGCCCTTAAATGTTTTTTCAGGAGTTTTTTTGATTTTTAATGCGCCATCAAGAAACTCATAGGACTGCTCTTTTTTCGAATTATAGTGGCGAACCGTCACTTTAAAACTGTCAGAGGTCAAACAAGTTGCTGAAGCACCAAGACCATTTTGTCCAAGAGTCCGATAAAGATAACCCTTCTCGTCAACTTCTTCATCTTTAAATTTTGAACCCGTTCTAAACTCTGTATAAACGTCTTTGATCTTCTGTAGAGGGAAACCAATTCCGTTATCTTGAACAGTGACATTTTTGCCATCAGGGGCCAAATTCACATGAATCTCAGTAACATGTCCACGATAGAATTCATCAATACAGTTATCCAAAATTTCTTCCACGGCCTTTGATTTGGCCTGATGAAAGTTTACTTTTTTAAACTCTAAAGACTCTTTTGTGTAAATATAAGTATCCAACTCCTCAATGTCATTACTTCCAAACACGAGGGTCACGCGATTACGACAGTGCCAACGCTGGTCTTTGCTTTCAATCAAAGCTTCTTTGACCTTCGCGCCACGGCGCTTCACTTCTTCAACGGCCATAGTCAAAACCTTCTTTAAAGTTGCTTGCAGGAAAATCAATAGGATAAGATTAAGGTTATCTAGAACAATAGGTCAACCGATGAGATACCAATTTTTTTTTCTTTTTTTGTGTTTTTTTGTACATAAAATCGCTTTAGCTCAAAATAAAGTTCAATTATCAAGCTCTTTTAAGGACCCCATTTTAAAAGAGCTTTTGCCTTTTTTCACACCCTCCGAAGGTCATATGGAAGATCTGTTGGAAGGCCAGGTTTTTTCAATAGGTGAGGCCACAAGTCCGACTGAATCAGAACAGCAGATGATGCTTTTTGTGGCAGGAGTGCATCCAAAAAACTGCACCAAAGTCATGCGTAAACTATCTTTGTACGAAAATTATCACACCTACATGGACTTCATTAAATCAAGTTCCTATGATGAAAAAGCTCAAAAAATTTCTTTCACCATCGACCATGCCTTACTCCCTTTTCCTATGCTGGTAGGCTTTAATATTCCTCGAATTACCAAAGAAGGACGTTATCCTTTCACTTTCAAAGATGGTTTTTTAAAAGACCTTAAGGGTGTCGTCATCGTCAAAGAAGTGGGGAAATATTGTCTTCTAAGTCTTAAGACTGATTGGAGAGGGCCTCAGTCAAAAATCCCAAATGTGATTTTTGGGACATTTGTGCAAACCGTAGGAAAACTTGGACTTGAACACTTGATAAGAGTTTCTTTGTTTTAAAGTCTTTTCAAAAGGTCATAGGAGAATTAATCTTCTGACCATGGAAGTTTTAAGAATAAAGGCCAGTGACACATATCCTATTCGCCATAAAATGCTGCGTCATAACGGTACTGTTGAGGACTGCATTTTTAATAGCGATAACGATGAGCTGACTTTCCATCTTGGTGCCTTCGTCGATAAAAAGCTTGTGAGTGTGGCCTCTTTTTATTTTGAGCGTCATCTCAGTTTCTCTGATACCTACCAATACCGCTTGCGAGGAATGGCCACGTTACCTGAATATCAAGGCAAGGGCCTAAGTTCTGCACTTTTAAAAACGGCTTTTCCTGTCATTAAACAGAATCAGTGCACACTTTTGTGGTGTAATGCTCGCGAAAAGGCCATGGGCTTTTATACGCAAGTAGGGTTTCATGCAACAGGTGAGCTTTTTTCTGTTCCTCAGATCGGCAAACACAGACTCATGTCGATTACTATCGAATAAATTTAATTTGTTTTTCTTTAAAATCTTGATGGATACAAAAACGTGATCCGTGATGATGAGTTGTAAGGTATTGCTGGCGCTGAAAACATGATTTTTTTACAGGAAAAGCACCTATAGGTGCACAACTTAACACGGGCCTTTTTTCAGCGATATCAGCTTCACGCTTTTGATAACATTCTTGATAAAAATTTTCCATAACACAGACCCAATGTTTTTCAACACAGTCATAAATAAGATAAGAACCCGCTTCATACTTTTCAGAGATGATATCTGTGCTGGGATCAAATCCAGACAAGTCTTTCTGAGTGGAATCCCCCCAACAAACGCATGCGAAAATGCCGAAGAAAATCGTCAACGTTAGATGCATTTTATGTTACCTTTATTCATGTCTTATTCTTATCGGCCTCTTGGCCTCATTCATTAAGGATTGCCTGTGTTCCTCTATCATGACCTTTTTCGTAAAGAATTGGCCCACACTATAAGTACTGGCATTCAGACGGCGTTTAGTATTCAAGTGCCCTGGGAAAAAGTTTATTCCCTTTTGGGTGCCACTCCAACAAAAGAGGCCGGGGATCTGGCCTTCCCACTTTTTATCATCGCTAAAGAGGCCAAGACAAATCCCGCCGCTGCCGCGAAGGCCCTTGAAGGTGCATTAAAAGATCTGCCTTCTTTTGTGATAAAATTTACGGCAATGGGACCGTATTTAAATTTTTTCTATGACTTCAATGCCATTGCGGCAAAACTTATTCCATCAATTGTAAGTGGCGCACGTTTTAAAGAAAAACTCTCTGAAAACATGCCAAAAACTATGATTGAGTATTCACAGCCCAACACAC
>CAMCZE010000158.1 GCA_945885655.1 Bacteriovorax stolpii
AAAAAATGGTCTTGAGAAAACTTATAAAAAGATTTTAAATCATTATAAAAAAATAGGCATTGAAGAGATCTATGTCAGTTTTGATATAGATGCTCTTGATATCAAATATGCTGCGGCCACGGGAACTCCTGAAAAAGATGGCCTTATTCCTTCAGATTGTACGGCGTTGATCAGAATGCTTTCACAAGAATTTCAGATTACTGGCGCTGACCTTATGGAAGTGGCTCCCTTTGTGTGGCCAGAAAATGTGCCTTTTCGTGATCAACAGAGTTCTATGAGTGTTGCCGCAGATATGGCACGTATCCTTCTAGAAACTCTTCATCGATGAAAAGAACCATTATTTTTCCGGATCCATCTACAGCAACTGAAGATGGGCTTGTGGCAACAGGCGGAGATCTTGAGGTAGACACACTTCAAGTAGCTTATAGAAGCGGGATTTTTCCCTGGCCCATATCTTTAGATTTTCCCTTAGCATGGTTTTCACCTAACCCTCGTGGGGTTTTGGATTTTTCTGAAATTCATGTTTCTAAATCATTTGAGAAGTTTTTAAAACGCTCACCCTATCGTGTAACTTTTAATCATGCATTCTCACAGGTCATCAGACAATGTGCTCGTGTCTCCCGCAAGAATCAACCGGGCACGTGGATCACACCGGACATTGTTACTGGTTATGAAAAACTTTTCCTACAAGAACTGGCCTATTCTGTGGAGGTTTGGCACGAAGATAAGCTTGTAGGTGGATTATATGGTGTTGTCATGGGGGATTTTGTTTCTGGTGAGTCGATGTTCACTTTGGAAGACAATGCTTCCAAACAAGGTCTTTATACTTTGATGCTCCATCTTCAAAAAAATGGGATTCAGTGGTTGGACACTCAGATGGTGACCAATGTGGTGGAACAGTTTGGTGGGAAATATATCACTCGAGAAGATTTTCTTTTTCGCATCAAGGACATTAATTGGGAAAGGAAGAAGGAAGATATTTTTACGCAGGGCTTCGACGGCGCTGAGGGTAACAACATTTAACTTGACATGTACGTATATTTTACGTATCTAGCGCCCATGAATTTAAAATCTCTTTCTGACAAAACACTTTTATCTATCACCCTTGTTCTTGCTAAAGAAGAAAGGGAACTTCTTGTAAAAATACTTTGGCATTTGCGTGAGATTGATTCCCGGAAACTCTATGCAGATCTTAAGTGTGGAAGTTTATTTGAATATTGCGTAAAAGTTCTTAAGTATTCAGAAGGTCAAGCCTCAAGAAGGATTAAGGCCTCTCGGCTTCTAAGAGAATTGCCGGAACTCTCTCCTAAAATTGAAAAAGGACTTTTAAATCTCACTCAACTTAATCAAGTCTCACAATTTATTTCTGATGAAGGCATAAATGACAGAAATGATAAAATGAGAATCTTTGAAATTGTTCAAGATCTTACTGTAAGAGAAACGGAAAAAATTTTATGGGAAATGAAAAAAGAGGATACTCCGCGAACAGTTAGGATCACCATCAAAGAAGAGACTCTAGAGAAAATAAGAAAGATTCAGAATAGAAAGGCCCATATTCATAAGGATATTGATTCAGTTATCTCTAAAATGTGTGATGACTATGCTGAAATCTGGGATCCGAGCATTGTGAAACGGAAAAGTAGTGTTACTGAAAGTGATACTCGTTATATACCTACTCAGGTAAGGGCCGAAGTATGGGATCGGGATCAAGGTAAATGCCAGAATTGTGGGTCTACCTATGCTCTTCAATTTGATCATAAGAAGGCATTTGCTAAAGGTGGTAAGACATCAGTGGAGAATATGCAGTTATTATGTCGAAATTGTAATCAAAGGAAGGGATTTGTAGAATTCCGAGCGGGAAAAAAGTCCCCGCTCGGAAATAAAATCTAAATATAACTAAGTTTGAGACGCTGATTGGCCTTGAGAGTCCTTTCAACTTCCCACATAAAATCCTGAACTGATTTTTCAAGTTTCACTTTTTCGCCACGATAATAAGCTTCCATGCGAACCTTGAGATCCTGATAAGTCAGATCCATTTCATGAGCAAGCTCTTCGCAGCGTTTTTTGAAACGAAGATCAATCTCGATGAGCTCAGACATTTTATTACTCCACTCTTGTTTAAGAGTTGCAGGAGAATAGACATTTTTTAATTCCGCAAGTTTGATGCCTTTAAGAGCTTTAATGTAAACAAAGCCGATATCAAATTCAAACCAACGATGACGAAAACTACATGACCGCATGTGAGCATGGTGATTATTGTGATCAAGCTCTCCACAGATAATAAAATTTAACGGTAGGATAAAACCCAGATTCCGGCTGTTGTCACTTGTTGCATGATTTCTATAACCCCACCAGTGGGCCAAGGCATTCACGCCGCCAATCGCGAACATAGGAGAAACAAGAAAATTAAGAACCGCTAAAATGCCGCCCCATAACGGTCCAAAGACAACCATCATAAACACTGTCATGATATAAGGCCCAACAAAAGAATTGTTGTGCATAAAAGCTTCCAACTTATTTGTAGGGATCGTTTTTCTGATTCTTGCAACCTCTGGCCAAGATTTTGCTTTGGTATAATCAAACACTCCAAGAAAAAGTGCATGAATAAGTCCTTTCTGAAGAGGACTATGGGGGTCTTTTTCTTGATCAGAATGAGCATGATGATAAATATGAACAGAAACCCAATCTACTTTTGACATGGATGTAACCATCCATAACCAAACTTGCATTGGAATATCAATCCACTTACTCAAGATCACACCTTTGTGCGTATGATAGCGGTGAAAAGATAAACTCATCGCTGTGATGGTAATATGTGCAATGGCACAAATATAGATGCTAAGTATAATCACAGGGTGAGCGGCAATAAAATCACCAAATAAACCTTGCATGCCTAGAGTATATTTCATGAAATAAAAAATGCCCGCAAATGACAGGGCAAAAAAAGAAAGGAGCTTAATCATTTAATCATCCTTGTATCAAGACCGACGTATATTTGTTAAATCTGTTGAAATTTCTAAAAGTCCCGCCGGGGCAAATTCCACACAGAGTCCACAAGTTATACATCCACGATCATCAATAATGATGGCTGATGCCGTCACCTCAATCGCATGAGTCGGACAAATTGTCTCACACATTTTTGAGTCTTTCCACTTAGATAACTCTTCCTTCGTTCCTACAAACTTAGGCACCCGTTTTAATCGTGGAGAATAATAATAAAGACGATCAGGCCATTCAACCTTGTGTAATTTGAAGGCTTTAAAGAGTTTATCTGATTGAAGCTTCTTAAGTTGCCTACGACTCCACCATGCTTTAAGTGGAGAAACCTTGTTATAAAAACTTCTATCAAGAATCATAAGTTACCTACCTATCCATTTCAAAACGACGGATACCTAAACTCGCAAGAGTCGCGACCAGTTGATCTTGCTCTAATCCTAACACAAATTGTGGTAAGGCCTGGGCCAATGTAAAGCTAGGAGATTTAATCTTAATTCGATATGGATTAAGATTAACATGAGACAAAAGGAAAAATCCTGCTTCTCCATTTGGGGCCTCTAACCCACTATAGTGCCAGTGATGAGGAAGAGACTGCGGTAAAATATCTTTTAAGTTAAAAACGTTTTTATCAAAATCAGCGTTAACCACTCCTCCCAAGGGAAGATTATCCAATACCTGAGTTATGATACGAAGACTTTGATGTATCTCTTCATATCTGACAAGATACCTATCATAGGATGAGCCATGAATCCCAATAGGAATGTCAAAGTCTATATCCTGATAAAAATAAAATGGTTGAGATTTACGAAGATCAAAATTTAATCCCGAAGCACGCATTGAAGGTCCACTCACACCCCACTGCAAAACAGTTTGAGCATTAACAGGCGAAAGACTTAAAACTTCACGAAACTTTTTCTGACCGATAAGAGACTTATGAATCATATGAAGATTACTTTTCAGAAGTTCTGCAATGGATTGATACTCAACGATCCATCCATGAGGCAAATCTTCACGAAGTCCGCCCAGTCGGGCAATGCCCATCCCCTGTCTGTGGCCGCAATATTTTTCAAAAAGTTCATAAATTTTTTCGCGGGCATTCAGAAAAAGTTTACACTCATCTAATACGAGAGCATGAGTCATCTCAAACAAAACAGTAAGATGTTCTGCCACTCGCCCCAGCTCAAGCATGACAATACGAATGGCCTGCGCTCTTTCAGGTAAACGAATAGATAAGATATCCTCTAATGTTTTTGCCCAAGCAATGGAATAAGTCGGCGCTGCTCCTATTTGAATTTTATCTACCAGCTGCATGACCTGGAACCAATCTTTGTTTTCTAAAAGTTTTTCAAGACCTTGGTGATGAAAACCGATATTAACTTCTGACCTCACGGCCTTGACTGGATCAAAACAAACCAACCACTCAAAATTACCAGAAGTTTCATGAGAGAGGATGTCGAACTTTTTCCAGACATGTGACTCTTCAGGATAAGGGGCTTCAGATTTATTAGGATTTTTATGAACTAAAGGAAGTTTTTTTTCAGGATCTAAAGGCCATGGACTGATCTCAACACCTTTTCTCAAAGGAAAGTTACTCTGGGACGTTGGAAGTAATAAAGAATGCATCACTCCATCAAACTGAAGATTAAGCATCTCTTTTTGTTCACGCTCCATCCAGTCAGCATGACAAAAATAAGAAGTCACAGAAGGCACGATTTCGTCTTCATTGAACTTCACATGAAGATTTAAACGTTGATGATTTCCCATATTCAAAAGATGATACACAAGCTCAAAGCGATAAACATTGCCAGACCTCTGTCTATCAACTCCAACAATATCAACAAGAGTTAAATAATCGAGATCATCTTTTGCGAACTCAATCCATCTTAATAGATCTTTAGGACGAAGCTCCACATGATGCTGGTCTGCAGAGCCTGAGTAAAAAGAAGGACCAATATGCGAAAGAATGCTTTTCGTTTTTTCAAATTCATTCACATTAAACATGACTCACCCTTTGCAGACAAATTTCTAAAGCTGCAATCATCTCCTCAGGCAAGACACTCCAACCAGGCATTTCCACGTAGTTTAGCAACTCAAGGTCCACCTGCGAAATGATAGGATGATCTTTAAATAAAGTACGGGCCTCGCCCTGGATCAAAAGAATTTTGTTATCTTTTAATAAACCCAAAACTGATTTCATTAAAGATGCGCTTTTAGCTGTAATCACTCCATCCCATGCCACAATCTGTGCACTTTCGACATCATGAGTGACCTCAAGCTTAAAAGGCATAGAATGACAGTACTTATCACCCATCAAAGACAACCACTCCGTGTGAAGCAGGGGCTGTGACAAAAAAAATATTTTCAAACTCATTTCATTTTTCATTTAATTAACTTTGTCTCATCTGGTTTGCTCACATTCCTGGGCTTCCAACGAACTTCTTCCGGAATAATTTTAGCATTTTTAAAAATTTCTTCATTAAGATTCGAAGAACATTCAAATTTACGAGCATCCATTTTCACCCAAGTATACAGTTTTCGGTGAGAACCAAAAATATGCGTATCATATTCTACAAATCGGTAATAAGGAGCAGATGATCCCTTAATCCCGACAAGGTAGTTATACATATACTCCATGGCAATATCGAGGGACTTATCATCACACTTATCGATTTCTTTTTTCAGATCATAAACAGGCAGACCTTCATCATTTAAAACATTCCTCTGCCAGGTTTTGTTTTCACAATTATAATAATGCCCTTCTTGATGGAGACGATAAAACATCATCATGTAATTTAGAAACCAGAAGGTCTCAACGTTCTGATTGATATTGCCATGGTAAACGAATTTGTCACAAGTCATGATCTCTTTATAATATTTTCTGGTAAAAGAGGTCACCTGATCACTAAATCCCATAGAGATAGATTGTTCATTTTTTTTAATTTCATCTTTTAACTTATATAGATCTTTTTTGGGTTGAGCTCTTTTGACAGATATGATGTGTTGTTTTGTATTTTCTCCGACGTCCTTCCATAAGCGGTCATAAAGAGCGTGACACCCCTTCGCAATGTTAAGCATCTCACTATTAGAAACATAAATCGTATTCTCTTTTAAATAATCAATGGCATCGCTATATGGGAGAAGTTGTCCCACCTTAATTGCGGGATAACTATTATCTGTGATAAAAGAGCGTCCATCCATATTCTCTAAGGTCGCGCGTACATCTTCCCAATCACTTCTTTTTCTTATTTCACCGATGGTTTTAAGATTTTGATATTTTTTATCCAAAGGATCTGCTGCCACTAAAACTAAACGAGACATCCAGTTATCTTTGTTAACACAATTGCCTTCGGGACAAGTCTTCTCTACATAGGCACCTACAATCTTCACTCGTAGAAACTTACGGTCCACTTCACCCGTAGAACGAATATTGTTTTCAAGTACAATGATTTTTTGTGGCCCACCCAACTGATCCAAAAGCCGTGGGACATAACCTTGTGCAAAATTCGGACGATTAAAAGTTCCTCCACGTTTGCCCCAAACATCCTTTTGATTGCAATAAGTATGGGAATAATATCTCTGGCCTGATTTTGTATCTAATTTATAAGCATAGGGGCTATCCTGAGGTGTTGTGATGACAACATTAACAAAAGTCTTATCGTTGCTAAATTCTGGGGAAAAATCGTAAAAAAGATGAGGCTCAGGTTTTTCTTCCTGATTCCATAAAGCATGTTTTGAATTAATGGACATCCAGTGAGGCGAAATATCAGAAAGAAGTTCCCGTGGGGCAAGGATATAATCCTTGGATTTTAGTTTTGCGCATGCGCTTACAACAAGAAGGGAGGCAACAAGGAGGCTTTTCAATTGACATAATCTCCATACCATAACATCATTACCCTACTTTTTCTGTATGCCCGGGTGGTGGAATGGTAGACACAAGGGATTTAAAATCCCTCGGATGAATAATCCGTACGAGTTCGAGTCTCGTCTTGGGCACCACACATTTAAAACATATTCTGATACTGACAACGTCCTAAAATCATTACATTTGGTAGGGTGTTTGTATAGAGTGAAGGCTTGCTTTTTTCGACACCCAGCTTCAATTACTGGAGTGAATATTGAATGGGGACTACAAAAGTAAGTTGATCTACGCCCAACTCACTTGGGATACTAGGAAACTTAGAAATCTTATCAATGATTTTGGTAGATGCTTCTCGAAGAGAGTTAAAACTCGATCCTTCAACCACTTCCACATCCAAAATATTTCCATTTTTATCTAGAGTCAGTTTTAATAAAACCTTACCGGTGTGACCCATTCTTTTAGCAACGGGCGGGTAGAATTTATTTTTTTCGATGAGATCAGTGACCACAGAAAGATACCTGGCCTTAATAGTATTCTCGCCCCCTGAACCTGTA
>CAMCZE010000159.1 GCA_945885655.1 Bacteriovorax stolpii
GGCCATTAAGATCCAACTGTGAAGATTCACAGCATTTTTAACTTGTGAATAAGCAGAGGTTTTATATTTTTGAATTTCAGTTAAATCAAATTCAAACTCATCTTTTTTTTCTTCTTGAGAAAACTTTTGGTAAAACGGTACAAAACTATCTTGCGATTTCTCTTCCTGATTCCAAATGGGTATCTTACGAACAATATTCATGCCTTTATCTGAATAGTCGTTATACACCAGTTCTTGGCCATCAAGATAAGGGGCATAAGCACCAAATGTTGAAGAAGTCAGTTGTTTAAGAGCTCCATCTTGTAAAAGAAAAATATTGTCTATCCCCGACTGAGGACTTTCCAAAAAGATATTAGCGTTTTGAACAGTTACATAACCAAGATTGGTAGGAATCGGGACAAGGAGAACTTTAGATTTCAAATCGGTAAAAGAATACTCAACCACACTTTTAAGATCCCGTTCATCCTTAAGCACTAAGATCACCGAATCGTCATCTTTCCAATCAAGGGATGTGATAACGAGTTTTTTGGGAAATCTATAATATTTGCTCTTACCTTTAAGGTCACTTACAACAATCCATTGCTCTTGTTTCTCATTCCACTCAACAAACAAAACTTTTGATCCGCTCTGATTCAAGGTCGCTAAGCGCGCTTTTGTATCAGCTTTTTCAAAAATCACCTCACGTTTTTTAAGGTCATAAACTTTTATTTTTGTATAGTCTCGATAACCCCATCGAGGATCTAACTGCAACTCAACATAGGCCAGCCGATCTTGCCGAAGTTTATAGGGGTACTCACTGCCCATAGGTCCGGGATAAAAAAGAGTTTCCTCATGGTCACCATCAATAAGTACAAAATGATTGATATACGAAAGACCATTTTTAAGGGCCACCATCTTTTTATCTGATGTGACTTGAGGAAAATCATAATTGGTCCAACCAAAACGAGGTACCAGATTCTGAACACGATAGGGAGTAGGACTTAAAAGTGAAAGTTTTTCCTTCCAGGATTTGATCATGTCTCTCATGACATGAGCATAAAACTTTTCAAACCGCTGCCCTGTTAAGTGATCAACCGAATTATAAAATGTAAGTGGATTATAGGAAGACTCGGCCGACTCGTTGGCAAGTTTTGATAAAAAGAGATCTCCATAAATGTTTCTTAAATATGTTGTATAAAAATATCCAAACACGTAATGATTAGGGATATAATCTTCATAAGATCCCATATGGGATTTATCGTAATTGAATTTTTCTCCAGATAAAAGCAAGGCCTTGAGATTTCGTTCAAATAAGGGCAAACGCCCTCTTCCCCCGGTGGTAAGAGCAGTCTCAATACCGACGGCATCCCCTTCTAAAAACCACGGCGGCAGTGTCAGGCCAAGACCCAATGCCTGACCGATTTCGCCTAAAACAATTTCTAAAAACTTATTAAATCCTCGGCGGGTTTTTTGAAACTGTACCACATGTCGAAATTCATGTACGGCAAGAGATTTTAGCCATTCTGTATTACTAAAAATTGGATCATAACCCGGAGTTAAATACCACTCACTTCTTCTTGGAGCAAGAGTGACAAAGCCGTTGGATTGCATAGATTGATTTTGTAAAACCAAAGAAATCTTTGCCGGTTGCACCTCTAGAGATCGAGAGACATAGGGATAAGCTTTCTCCAATAGATGGGCCACCTTCTGGGCCTCTGCTTGAACTTCTTGTGGGAAAATAATTTCAAAATGTTCTGAATCAATTTTCTTCCACTCAAGGGAATTTGGATTTTGCTCAAAATCAATAGGGTTAACAATATTGGCCCAAACAGAAGAACTGAACATGAGGGCCAAAAGATACTTAAACATGTTTATCCTTAATTTTATTTATGTAATGATGTTAACTCTTCCCAAAGGACTTTTGCCACTAATCCGAGAGGATTTTTCTTCAAGCGGATCAAATTAATTTCTAGTTCTCGAGGATGAATGTCCTCAAAATCTAAAACCACAAGGCCGCCTTCTTTGAGTTCACGATGGATATCATGATCCGGTAAATGCCCCCACCCTAGTCCTGCCAAAATAATTTCACGTTTAAATGTGGAATCATTTAGCCGCCATTTTTTTCCACTTTCTAAAAGTCCAAAACTTGATTGACCTTTATTTTTATCACCAACCACGATCTGCTCAATATCTAAAAGTTGGGATTGATGTGTGACATTTTTACTTTCATAAAGGTCCCGACTCATGACAGGAATCATTTTGACATAGGTAATTGGAATGATTTCTAGTACTTGTTTTTCAGTTAAAAAATGAGTAATGCCAATCTGCGCTTCTTTATTTAAAACTCTTCTTTCCGCTTCTGATAAAATATCAAGACCCAGATTTAATTTAGTATGAGGGTAACGCTCCCCAAACTGCTTAAAAAGTTTCAGGATCTTGGGCAATGGTGAAATCCCATCCACAGCAATACTCACCTCTGTTTCCTCACCTTTTTTAAAACTTGCCGAGAGTCCTTCAAGATCTTGCATGCCATGAAGGAGCCTAAACGAGCGTTCATAAAAGGCTTTACCGTACTCTGTCAGGGTGGGCCTATACCCACCTCTATCAAAAAGCTGCACGTTTAGTTCTTCTTCAAGTTTTTTAATGGCCAAACTTATGGCCGGCTGTGTCTTACCCATCTCAACAGAGGCGGCCCTGAAGCTGCCCATTGTCACAATCTTATGAAAAACAAGGACTTGGTCGAATGTCATCTTTATAACTTTTTTTTATATTGTTTATCAAAAAAACTGTCTTTTTTTTTATCAGAAACTCATTCAATATGGAATGCAATTAACATTCATCCCAAACTTATAAGGAGATTACCGATGAAAACTTTATTGGCCCTGGTTCTAACTCTAGGCACTCTTGGAGCATTTGCTCAAAACAAACCACTTCCCTCAGTTGCGACAACGTACACAGTTGATACAACTGCATCAAGCGTTGCTTGGATTGGAAAAAAAGTGACTGGCCAACATAACGGTCATCTTAAAATAAAAAGTGGTAATCTTGTTTTTGCTGGAGACGTTTTAACCGGCGGAGAAATTTTAGTTGATATGAATTCACTTACAGTTGAAGATATCACTGACACTGAGGCTTCTGTAAAGTTCGTTGGCCATGTTAAGTCCGATGACTTCTTTGCTACTGAAAAATTCCCTGAAGCAAAAATTCTCATCAAAAGCTCAAAAAAAACAACAAAAGGTCTAGAAGTTAAGGGCGACCTTACCATTAAAGGAATTACACTACCTGTTAACTTTCTTGCTCAAGTGAAAAATGCTGGCAATAAAGCTGAGGGGAAAGCAACTCTTATTATAGACCGTACAAAATATGACCTTAAATATGGTTCAGGAAAGTTCTTCGAAGGTCTTGGAGACAAGATGATCCACGACGAATTTACTCTCTCGGTTAATATCATCGCGACAAAATAATTTATTCAGGGGGCTTCGCAAGGGGCCCCTTTCCCATTACAATTTAGCCATGCTTCACCTTTTGATTTTCTATGTGTTATTAAAGCTCCCCGCTGCTTTTGGGGCAACCATTGCTATTATCGATACTGGCTTTGATTTAGATCATACATTCCTTAAACCAAAAATTTCTAAATTTGAAACAGATGAAGAACGTCAAAACCCAGAAATGGTTAAAGAGTTTCATGGTTGGAATTTTCACGACAATACTCATTTAAAAACACCTGTCATTGCTGACAATTCAGTCTTGCAAGAAATCCTCCTCTATCGCTCACTGCGTGCTAAAGGCCATCGAGAAGGACTTTCCTTAGATGAGTTTGAATGGTTTAAAAAAAGAAGCTCTGATAGAGACTTCATGAAAGACGTTAAAAACTTTAAAAAACATTCTCATGGAACTTTTGTAGCAGGTATCGCCTTACGTGAGGGTGAGAACATTAATATCTTTCCTATCCGTGGGCTAAATATTCCTTCCCCAGTGGTGGCCATTGAGGACTCTAGTTTAGAAAACGCCGCAACACTCAAGGCCCAAACTCCAGAAGAAAAGTTTAAAGAAGAAATTCAAAATTCCATCGACCGTGTTTCAAAAAAGTTTTCTAAAATCTGTCATTATATTTCCCTCAATAAGATTCAAGTTGTAAATGGCTCTTACGGCATCACCTTTAAAAACATTATGACTAAATTTCGTGAAAAATATAAAGATTTGACGGGGATTGAGATCGAAGAAACAAAACTTAAAATCATTGTGGATCAATATTTTGAAGAACTCTATCGTAGAGGAAAAAAAACCATTCAGAGATATCCAAAAACTCTATTTGTCTTCTCTGCCGGTAATTCGGCATTAAATAATGATCTTTATCAACACTATCCATCTCGAATAAAACTTCCCAACACCATCACCGTAGCGGCCATGAATGGCGATTTTTTGGCCAGCTTTTCAAATTATGGTCTAAAACATGTAGATGTAGGCGCCCCTGGTGTGGCCATACTTTCTTTAGTTCCAAAAATATATTCCCAACACGGTGGCGAAATGTATTCACCTGCCAGTGGAACTTCAATGGCCGCACCCTATATCTCAAATCTTGCCGCGCAAATCATGAATGCCAATCCTCGCCTCACACCAAAAGATGTTAAAGAAATCATCATGACGACAGGGAATGAAAAAAATTATCTTAAGGCCTATATTGTTTCTGGTTCCGTTGTGGACAATAGAAAGGCCATCAGGGCCGCCCTTCTTTCAAAAGAAATGAAAATTACCGAGGCCATCAATCTAGCTAAGCTTGACCTGATTCCCGTAGAAGACTCAATAAGCATGGGACAATCTCCGGCAATATCCGCCGAATCCTTTAAACAGAAAGTCATGGAGGCCATTCCTCAAGTCATCTCACCAATCGATATAGATGATGAGCCAAACTTGGAGGATGATCTTACCAAACCAGAGTTTTTATTACCGAAGAATCTAGAGATAAAGCAACAGGACAATTCAGTGCCGCCACCTTCAACTCCTCCAAGTGGGCCAGTGAAATCTTCTGATCCAATCCCTTCCAGTCAAAATGAAGCACAATCTCCGATACTTTTCGAGGAGACGTCTGCATCTTCTTCTGCACTCGAACCGACACCCCTTGAATCTCAATCCCCAGAGACTTTGCCTTCATCGCCGCAATAGTCAACATACAACTCGCTAAAGAGGTACACATAAGGTCTGTGGGAGAAAACGTTTCTCCTTGACCCTGATTATCTTTAGGCGCATCCGTTATGATTTGATTTTCTGAATCTAAATGTAGGGCCTCTGTTCTAAATCCGCCCATATACTGGACAGTCATTTGATGCATGGAAAGTTCCTTAAAGAAGGCCCCCACAATGGGGGGCCGAGAAAAAAGTTAATTTAAAATACTAATTTTTTTTGCCTGAGCTTTTTCTTCTTTTGGAATATGAATATCCAAAACACCATGCTCAAAACGCGCCTCAATATGATCTGCATTCACATTCGGCGGCAGGGTAAAGACTCTTGAGAACTTCCCATAACGTCGCTCATTTCTAAGCACATTATTTTTTTCTGTTCTCGTCTCAAGCTTACGTTCTCCTGTGACATATAGATGATTATCTTTAACTTCTATCTCAATATCCTCTTTTTTAAGTCCAGGGACGTCAAGACTTACGCCATAAGATTTTTCAGAATCTAATATTTCACATTGAGGAGCAAAAAATTCCGATTTAGGGCCAGTAAAAACATCAAATATCTTTTCAAATTCCTTATCCCAATGAGAACTCCAAACCGGTTGTCTACTCGTTTTTAGTTCTAAGTTGTACATAATTCCTCCTAAGTTATTTCTAGGGATCATCACATCTCCCTTTCTTAATTCAAAGATGGGTTTGACCTTGAAATCGTCAAGGGCTAGGACTAAAATAAGTCATATCTTAAGGAGATTTTATGACTAAAAAAGTGGCAAAAAAGAGGCCTGTAAAAAAGGTTGCGTCTAAAAATAAAACGGTCAAGCTTGATCAAAAAAAACAGATCATGCAATCCATCATTGAACTGATTCGCATAACTTCAACAATCGTTCCAGATGATGTCGTGAAAACTCTTCTTGCGGCAAAAAAAAATGAAATCAAAGACACGACTGCTTCTTATGCTATGAACATCATACAAGATAATATGGATCTCGCAAAAATTAAGTCTCAGCCACTTTGCCAAGATACAGGTACTGTGATTTTTTTCGTTTATCATCCTCCGGGATTTTATCAAAATAATTTCAAAGAACTCATCAAAAAATCTGTTACTGCTGCAACTGTTAAAGGCCATTTACGACAAAATTCGGTGAACTCGTTGACTGGTGAAAACGCTGGAACAAATTTAGGTCAAGGACATCCCTCCATCCATTTTTATGAACACAATAAAAAAGAAGTTGAAATTAAACTCGTTCTTAAAGGTGGAGGCTGTGAAAATGTTTCCGCTCAGTACTCACTTCCTGACACAACTCTTGGAGCAGGACGAGATTTAGAGGGTGTGAGAAAAGTTGTGATCGATGCCGTTTATAAGGCCCAAGGTAAAGGCTGTGGGCCAGGGGCCTTAGGCGTGTGTGTGGGTGGCGATAGAGCGGACTCCGCCTATTTTGCTAAAAAACAATTACTGCGCAAGCTTGATGACAAAAATGATATTCCTGAACTTGCAAAACTTGAAACTGAGATCGTTGAGGCCTGTAACAAGTTAGGCATTGGACCCATGGGCTTTGGAGGTAAGACAACCCTCTTATCATGTAAGATGACTCATGCTAACCGAGTTCCGGCCTCATTTTTTGTTTCCATTTCATACATGTGTTGGGCCTTTCGACGCCAAGGTATCGTTTTGGACAGTAAGAAAAACACCATTAAAAAATGGTTATACTAGGAGAAAAAATGAAACGATTAACATATCCTTTTTCTAAAGAAGCTGTCCGCGAACTTAAAGTAGGAGATATGGTTCTCATCACGGGTAAACTTTTTACAGGAAGAGATGCCGTTCATAAGTACATTCATGATGGAAACAAACCACCGGTTGATTTAAAAAATCAGATCATTTATCACTGTGGTCCAGTAACCATGAAGGATAAAAAAACTGGTAAATGGACAGTCACGGCCGCAGGCCCCACAACCTCTATCCGAGAGGAGCCTTATCAGTGGGAAATCATCCGCGATTATGGACTTGTTGGCGTCATTGGCAAGGGCGGCATGGGACAAAAAACACTGGATGCTTGTAAGGATCATGGATGCGTCTATTTACATGCCATAGGTGGTGCGGCCCAAGTCTTAGCAGAAAAAATTAAGTCCGTAGATGGATTATATCTCGAAGAATTTGGCCTTCCTGAGGCAATCTGGGAGCTTTCTGTTGAAGATTTTCCAGTCGTTGTGACCATGGACTCCCACGGTA
>CAMCZE010000160.1 GCA_945885655.1 Bacteriovorax stolpii
TTAACTTGGCCGACAAAAACGGCATAACTCTATAGAATTACGAGACTTACGCTACACTAAATGAGTAAAGAAGTCAAGCCAATATTATGGCTATTGTATTCTAGGCATTATCCCGATATAATGTACATAAAGGATGGTCTCATGAGAAAGAACCTAACCGCTATTGGAACAAGTCTTGGTTTTATCATTGATAAACCAATTGCTGATCTCTACAACCTTGACCGTAATACGGTCATAGAGCTTACTCCTAAAGAGGATGGCCTTAATATTCGCTTTATCAAGGGGCCAGCTCCATCATCTAGCGATGATGAGGTTCTAAAGGCTGCTCAGGATATTAATAAGCGCTATGGCAAAATGATGAAGAATCTCGCCAAATGAGTTTAGGGCCTAATTTTCTCACTTATGAGCAGATCATTCTTTTGCATGATGGGCAGATCAAACTATTTGGAGGCCACCATGGAGTAAAGGATGAAAACCTTGTTCGTTCAGCGATAGGACAACCCGAATCAGGTTTCGGGGATGATTACTTTCACAAAGACCTTTATGAGATGGCAGCGGCTTATCTTTTTCATCTTGTAAAAAATCATGCTTTCAATGATGGCAACAAACGTATAGCGGCACTGGCTTCAGCTGTGTTTCTTCAGATAAATGGACTAAGAGTCATAGCTGATGAGGATGAATTTGAAAAATTAGTCCTTGATGCTGCCCAAAGTATTGTAGGCAAAAAAGAGATTGCCGAGTTCTTTAAAAGAAATACGGAAATTTTTTAGTTCTGAGTGTTATCCATTCCATACCATTCAAAATTTCAAGCGTAAGTAAGCCTCTGTTTTTTATGTATCCATTACCTGAATATTCTTGGCCCCCTTTTTAACTACTAAGACCTCAATGGTTGCAAACAGGGGAGGCCAATGCAATGTAGGACAATGATGGATGGATTTCACACTTCTTTTTTAGTTATGATACTATGAAGCTGTGAAAAATTGGTGCTCAGTATTTTTGATTTATTTTATTATGGCCTCTTCTGGGGCCCACGCTCAGGATATGAAACCAAAAGAAAGATCAAATCCCCTGCTTCGAGGGCCCATTCCTGAAGGACTAAAAAAAGTCTTACTTGATGACAAGACCAATGAGCACCCATACATAAACGGAAAATATTATTGTCATAATTTTGCTTCTCAGTTCTATCTTCAAAATAGTTCTTTGGTAAAGACCATGGATACATATGATCTTGAAGCAATGGCCAGAGAATGGGGCACGATTATTTCGAGGCTTGCCACTTCAGAAAAGCTTCCCGTTTATTATGTCTCGTTGAGCAACAAAGAACATAATTTCTATCACGCCATCAACGCCTATTTGATGAATCCAGAAAATCCACAGGACATTGAAAGTTATATTTTTATTGAGCCACAATCAGATGAAACCTTTATTTCTTCTGAGCAAGTTTATAACTCATATAGAGATTTTTATGACAAAGGTAATGAAGAAGAAGTCCTTCACGTATCCATCGGAACATTTGATCAATTTAAGAGTAATGGTTTTATTTATCAGTCTTTTAACAGCAAGCTTCACGAATTTGATATTAAATTCAAATAATGTCTAAGGAGAGGTGTTTGAATTTTCTGATATGATCGTTTTTATAAAAAACGTCCCGATTGATAACGTTCACTTAAGTAAACATCATCGTACCCAATCGGATCCAGTTGGACTTTTCTTCTAGGGCGATCTGATAATCCTGACTCATGCCCATGGATGTTTCAAGTCTCACCCCATACTCTGCTTCCAGTTTACATTTTTCCACGTTGAGTTCCTCAAAACAGCGTCGGGCCTCGGCCTCAAAATGATCTGTGCGCAGAGTTCCCATGGTCATGACTCCGGCGAGATTCAACTTCTCATTTTTTATAAGAGCATTGGCCGCCATTTTAAGATCAGTATAGGTTTCAAAACCAGATTTTTCTGCTTCTTTAGAAGTATTGTATTGAAGAAAAATGTTAACAGGAGAACTCAGTTTCCCCTGTGCTTTGATGAGTTGATCTAAAAGATCTCTATCATGTACGGAGTGAATCGCATAAAGATGAGGGATTTTAAAAAGAGCATTGATCTTATTACTTTGAAGGTGCCCGATCATGTGCCAACGGATTTCGGGGCATTTATCTTTTAAGGCCAGGGCCTTTTCTTCAAGTTCTTGAACTCGGTTTTCACCAAAATCACGGTGCCCCAAAGCATAATAGATTTCTATATCTGATTGGGGCCGTGTTTTGGATACGATGAGAAGTTTTGACCCGGCAGGGAGTTTATGTGTGATTTCAGAGAGTTTTTTTTCAAACTTCTCTTTATTCGTCACTGTCCTCACCTTTAGATTTTTTTTTGCGTTTAAGACTGATCGTTGCCTTAATGTCAAAATCATATTTATCTACGATTTTATCAATTTCTTTAGAGATATCAATTTTATCCAGATAAGATTTAAGTTCATTTTTTACACTTGCCACAAATTCCGTTTTGGTACTTTTGGCATTTTCAATCAGACCTACCACGATATCTTTTGGAAGGGGTAAATCTTTAAGTACAGTGCGAATGCCTTCTTCAGTCATGAAAGCTGCCGTCACACCTGTTGTAAGAACTTTTTTAAAGATCTCGCCTAATTTCCCATCTTTGTCTTTTTCTTCCATTATAAACCTGCCGCCCGTTTACCGAATGCTTTCATTGTCATCGGAAGATTAGTTGAAACAAGTGTTTTTTCAATCATGCCTAAACCAGGCAAAAATCCTTTCAGTTCCACTTCAAGTGAATACGTCACTTCCGTTTTCCCTCCAAGATCTTTCAGTGTCCATCGGCCATTGTTCACTTTCATCATATCTCCAGTGACCAGAGACCAGCTCACTTCTTGATTTTTTTTGTGATTCATCTTTAATGTGTAAGTGATTTCTTTGATAAGACTGATATCGTATTTAATCGTAGGAGCATCAGCAGATTCACTGACCACAGAAACATTTTTTACACCATCAACAAATTGAGGATACGATTTGTAATCAATAATGGCCTGGTACATCTTTTCTATCGGCACATCAAATACTTCAGTACGTTCTGCTTTTGCCATATAAAAATCCTTTTTTAGTAACGTGGTTTTTTATCAAAGTGATGCTCAGCTCTTATATGTCTAATTGTACCAGATTCACTTCTCATGACCAGTGAATGTGTGAGGCATCCCCACGGCTTAAAGATCACACCATCAAGGAAGTTTCCTTGAGTTACACCAGTGGCACAAAACATAAGGTTTCCTTTGGCCAGGTCATCAATCTTAAACACACGAGTAATGTCATCAACACCCATCTTTTTTGCGCGATCAATTTCATCTTGGTTACGAGGTTTTAAAATCCCTTGAAACTCTCCTCCTAAACACTGAAGGGCCGCAGCTGCAATCACTCCTTCAGGGGCCCCACCAATCCCAAAAAGGATATCAATGCCTGTATTAGGTTGGGCCGTTGCAATCGCTCCCGATACATCACCATCGCCAATAAGATTAATGCGAGCACCGGCCAGACGGATTTCATCGATAAGTTCTTTATGACGAGGACGATCCAACACGATGGCCGTTAAATCTGATACTCGACATTTTTTAGCATCGGCCAGACGTTTTAAATTTTCAGTGGGAGTTTGACGGATGTCTAGTTTGCCCTTGCCTTCAGGGCCGCAGGCGATCTTAAGCATATAAGTATCAGGAGCGTGAAGAAGTCCCCCTGGTTCGCCGATGGCCATAACTGAAATAGAGTTCGGCCCTCCATAAGCACAGATGGTTGTTCCTTCTAAAGGATCAAGAGCTATTTCTAATTTTGGTATTCGACCCGTTCCAATTTTTTCGCCTATATAAAGCATAGGTGCTTCATCCCGCTCACCTTCACCAATCACAACAGTTGTTTCGCAGTCAATCGAATCCAGCATGGTTCTCATGGCATCTACTGCGGCCTGATCTGCTGCTTTTTCATCTCCGCGTCCCATGAGACGAGCGGAAGCGATAGCGGCCATCTCAGTCACACGAACAAATTCCATGGCCAAGTTACGATTCATAGATTCATCCTTAGAATAAAGTTAGATTCAAAAAATTGTACTCTTTTTGATTTACTCTATGAAGGACTTAACTTAATTGACGCGCTAAAAAAATCTTCACATCTTCGGGAAGAAGCTCTGTTGAGATCAGATCCAGAAGAGAATTGACTCGTTCTATTTTGTTCTGATCTGGATCAGCATCAATTTGAAAGACCCATTCATCTTCAGTAATAAGGGGAGAATCTACATTACGTTTTGAAAGAATGCGTCCTGTTTTTAGACCCACACCATCTTCCCATTCTACAAAAGTTTCTAAAAACAGCACCTGACACTTAGCAATTTCGCCGCCATTATGCTGCCATACAAAAACTTCTACTGGGCCATCAGCACGGAGCCAATATTTTAGACGCGCAGGTATATCTAAGCCTTCATGCACCGTATGTAGAGGCTTTAGACGTTTGACGATTTCTTGGGTATCTAAAAAATGGTAAACATTATTTAAAAGATCTTTTTTCTTCTGAAATTCAATGCCTATTCGAAGAGGTGTTTGCCACTTAACCATGCCTGTAACATCAAGGTTGTTTCCTAACCAATGAATATGACCACTAATAGGGGCATCAATCTCAAAAAATGGCCCATCCTCTTTGAGAGAAAGCTGCATTCCTGTATGAGAAATGTCTTTGATCTCGTATACTCGAGAGTTTCCGTCGGTTTTAAAAGTCAGGTAACAAAATGGGAAACGTGGCAAAATACGTTTCTCGTGTTTTTCAAAATCAGATTTTATAAGATTAAATCGTCGTTCCATAATCACCTCGGTTATTCTCTTATTGTAGGTGTTCCGGTATTATAACCCAAGCTAGGTAAAGCTTTCTTAGAGGACGGTGCATGGAAATAAATGATCTAGAGATCGACAATCTTCCCAATCGACTCACGTTCTTTCGAATGTTGATGATTCCTGTAGTCGTTCTAACACTCTATTTTACTCAGGTTACACCTCACTTTCTTCTGCCTTATCAAAGTTATTTTGGCCATATCGCTTGTTGGACTTTTGCATTGGCATCTATCACAGACTTTTTTGATGGCCACATTGCTCGTAAAAGAAACATCGTTACTGTCTTTGGCTCATTTCTTGATCCTATTGCTGATAAATTTTTAGTCGTCTCATCTCTTCTTATGCTTCTGGCCCTAGGTCGGGTTCATCCTATAATAGTCATCGTTCTCGTTTTACGAGAGATGTACATGACTTCACTGAGACTTCTTGCTTTATCTGAAGGAGTCAACGTTCCAGTAAGCTCCATGGGTAAATGGAAAACTGGAACTCAGATGGTTGCCGTTCCGATGTTAATGATCAATGAAGAATTCCTAAAAATGGACATGCATCTCATCGGAACTGTACTCATGTATATTTCTGCATTCCTTTCGACATATTCGGCACTCCAGTACTCTCTTTCTATGATCAAAAAATTACGGGAAGACCGAGCTGAAAAAAAACGCCACAAAAAAGAAAATAAAAGCATGAGGAACGTGTGATTAAATATGTTTTAAGCTGCGCATCCCCTGGGCTTATTTCAGAACGATTCCTTCAAGATATCCATGACATCATCGAGTCTCATCAACTCGTGATTGAAAAAACAGAAGATCTCTCTCCAAAAAAAATGATGGCCATAAATTTTCTTTTGGAGGCAAATCGCACCACCTCTTGGAAAGATTTACAAACGGATTTTCTAAAGGCTTCCAACTTCCATAAGATCGACATCGCACTCATGGAAAACGACTCCATGAGAACCAATAAAAAAATGGTGGTGTTTGACATGGATTCAACTCTTATTGGGGCCGAAGTTATTGATGAGATGGCATCTGTTTACGGGATCGGTGATCAAGTCAAATTAATCACAGAACGTGCCATGAATGGGGAGCTTCAATTTGATGAGGCCCTCCGAGAAAGGGTGGCCCTCTTAAAAGGTCTTGAAAGAGAAAAAATGGAGACAATTTTTGAACGCCTTCCCCTTACTCCGGGAACAGAAAGATTTATGAAAACGATTAAAGGACTTGGTTATAAAACGGCCATCGTCTCAGGTGGTTTTAATTATTTTGCTGAAAGCCTTCGAAAAAAACTCAATATGGATTATGCCTTTGCTAACGAACTTGAGTTTGATGGATCTGTCTTAAATGGCAAAGTCAAAGGAGAGATTGTTAATGCTGCTAAAAAGGCCGCACTTCTTGAGAGCTTAGCACTTAAAGAGCATTTATCAGTTGATCAGGTGGTTGCCGTGGGTGATGGGGCCAACGATCTTCTTATGCTTAAAAAGGCCGGGCTCGGTATCGCTTTTCATGCTAAAGAGATGGTTAAAAAAGAAACTCGCCATCACTTAAGCCATGGCCCCATGACAACTCTTCTTTATTTTTTAGGAATCTCAGGAAATCATTTCGAATGAAAATGTACAAAAGTTTGCCTCTTGCTTTAAAAGAGAGAATGGAAGTACGCTGCCTTAAACTTTCAATTAAAGGCCCTCATCTTCCTTCCGAATTATTTGAGTTTCCCTATTTGGAGGAACTTTTTTTGGATGGAGAGTGCACGGACCTTATTTTTAAAACGGAATTTTTTCCATCACTTCGGGTGTTATCAATTAAGTTTCCTAAGTTTAGTGGTGATACGGCCCCTTTTTTTATTTTACCGAAACTAGAGATCCTTAAAATTTTAGAAACTCCTCTTAAAACTCTACTTTTACCTTTAGGCAATGCTGCGGCACCTATTAACTCACTTACAATAAGAGATTGTGAGTTAACCCATCTTCCTGAGGAGTTAGGATTATTAAGTTCTTTAAAAGAGATGAATCTTGCTAACAATAATCTCTCTGCCCTACCTGCTTCCTTTGTCTCTCTCATCAATTTAAAACGACTCAATCTTGATCAAAACTCTTTTTCTCTTTTTCCTTCTGTGATTACTTCCATGAAAATGATTTCACATCTATCCATTGATCAAAATCCATTTTCTGAAGATGAAAAGGCCCGCATTCAACGAGAATTTCACATCTGGCCGAACTAACTCTTTAGAACTGCGGTACTTGAACAGTATTCTCCCAATACCCTCAAGGCTTACGCATCTAAATCTATCCAATTTCTAGAAGCTTACCTTGATCCAATTCGTACATAGAGTGAACTGTTAAAGAAAATGGAGCCGAAGTGGGCCCTTGAAAAGCTTCGCTTTTCTGCAGGTATTATTAAGATCAGGGAGAAAACTCTTTAAGAGAGTTCATCATCTCTTGTGTTGTTAGACCTTCGTGTTGCAGTTT